>JANYDX010000304.1 GCA_025363395.1 Verrucomicrobiota bacterium | reverse complement strand
GTCACCGGCAGCACCTATTATGCGACGAAACAAGTGGGTGAGCCGGCGCACGGTGATGATGCGGGCGCCCATTCCGTGTGGTGGAAATGGACCGCGCCAAGTAGCGGCAGCATCACGATCACCACGAACGGGAGCTACTTTGATACCCAACTCGGAGTTTATACGGGCTCCTCGGTTTCGGCTCTCACGCTTATTGCCAAAAACGACGAAGTATCCTCCGGCATCAGTTACAGTACCGTTGCTTTTAATGCCATTGGGGGGACAACGTACATGATTGTCGTCGATGGTTGGCAGTCCCAAAGCGGGTTCGTCCTTCTTGGACTAACTTTCATTCTTCCGTCCACTGTGCCAAGTATCACCAGCCAGCCCTTGAGCCAGTCGGTTCGACTGGGGCAGGGCGCGACGTTCAGCGTGGCGGCCAGCGGTGTTCCCGCGCCAACCTATCAATGGCGAAAGAACGCCGTCGACATCAGTGGCGCAACCGGCACTTCGTATGGAATCTCCAGTGTGCTCATGAGTGACGCTGGGAGCTTCACGGTGGTGGCAACAAACTCAGCAGGTTCGGCTGTCAGTAACGTCGCTGTACTGACGGTGCGGGCGGCGGCGATGGGCGTGGATTTTAACGCCGACGGCAAACCTGATCTGCTTTGGCAGAACAGTATCACTGGAGAGCGAGCGATCTGGCTGATGAGCGGCACGAATTTCCTCGGGAGTTCGACGTTGGGCATCTTTCCGCGCGAATGGACGATCGCTGCGACCGGCGACTTCAATGGTGACGGGAAATCCGATATTATCTGGTCAAACAGCATCACGGGAGAACGAGCCATCTGGCTGATGAACGGCACAAACTTCCTCGCGAGCTCGACGCTCGGGATTTTCCCTCTGGAATGGACGGTCGCGGCGACGGGCGACTTCAATGCCGACGGCAAACCGGACATCATTTGGTCGAACAGCATCACCGGGGAGCGGGCGATCTGGCTGATGAACGGCACCAACCTCCTCGCAAGTTCGACGCTCGGGATTTTCCCCTTGGAGTGGACGGTGGCGGCGACGGGAGACTTCAATGGAGACGGCAAACCGGATATCATTTGGTCAAACAGCATCACCGGAGAGCGTGCGATCTGGTTGATGAACGGAACAAACTTTCTCGCAAGTTCGACCCTTGGGATTTTCCCGCTGGAATGGACCGTTGCCGGCACCGCCGACTTCAATGCCGACGGGAAACCAGACATCATCTGGTCGAACAGCATCACCGGAGAGCGCGCGCTTTGGCTGATGAACGGCACGGCTTTCCTCGGGAGTTCGACGTTGGGCATTTTCCCCTTGGAGTGGACAGTGAAGAACTGAGCGCGATCTCGTTCGTGGCTTTGGTTTCCCCCATGCTTGCCACGGATTGAATCGGGACGAACCACGTCGAGGTTACCATGGCGCCAGAAAGGACGGGCGGGAGCCAGGCCTCGCCAGCGAAGGCTGAGCCAATGCGCACCGTGCTATCCCCAAGTGAACATTCACACCAGCAAGACGGAAGCCCCTCCAGCTCTTCGCGGTAAATACGCCGACATGCTTATTTCAGCGCCCGGTTGATCGCACTCACGAGCGCTTTCAGTGAAGCCAGTTCAATGCTGGTGTTCGTTCCGGCTCCGAAAAAGGTGTGTCCGCGACTGTCCTTGATTTGGATGTACGAGATGGCGGAAGTGTCGGCACCCCGTCCGAGTGAGTGCTCGGAATAGCTGAGCAGTTCGAAAGCAGGCACACCGGCCGCCGCCAGCGCGCGACTGAAGGCGTCGATCGGGCCGTTGCCCTGGCCCTTGATGGCCAGCGGCTGTCCCCGGTAGGTTATCTTTGCTTCGCAGGTGACCTGTCCGTCACGTTCCGTGCTCTGGCAGTGGTCCAGACGCAGGGGTTCGCGCGGGTCGAGGTACTCGCGCACGAAGACGTCATGAATCTCGGACGACTGCAATTCGGTGCCCATGGCGTCCGCGAGATCGTTGATGATCCGGCCGATTTCGCGGTGCATCAACTTGGGGAGCTGGTAACCGAATTCGTTCTCAAGCACGTAGGCGACGCCACCCTTTCCTGATTGGGAATTGATGCGGATGATCGCCTTATAGCTGCGGCCGATGTCCGCGGGATCAATCGGAATATAGAGTACATCCCACGGCCGGCCTGGCTGCTGGTGGGGCATCGACTTTTTGATGGCGTCCTGGTGTGAACCGCTGAAAGCCGTGAACACCAACTCCCCCGCGTAAGGATGTCGAACGTGGACATCCAGCCTGGTGCAGCGTTCGTAGGCTTCGCGGATCTGGTTGATGTCGCTGAAATCGAGACCCGGATGAACGCCCTGCGTGTAGAGATTGAGCGCGACGATCACGAGGTCGAGATTGCCGGTGCGCTCACCGTTCCCGAAGAGTGTTCCCTCGACCCGGTCCGCGCCCGCAAGCAGGGAAAGTTCGGTCGCGGCCACGCCGGTGCCGCGGTCATTGTGCGTGTGCAAGGACACGATGGTGGCGTCGCGACGGGTGAGATGACGGCACATCCATTCGATCTGGTCCGCATGGACATTGGGCGTGGCGTACTCCACGGTGGCGGGCAGATTAAGAATGATTTTGTCGGTGACGGTGGGTTGCCACGCATCGGTGACCGCCTCGCAAATCTCAAGGGCAAACTCCAACTCGGTGCTGGTGAAACTTTCCGGCGAATATTCCAGCCGCAACCGGGTGCCGGCTTCGATAAGCGCTCGTCCATGTTGTTTCAACCAGCTGATCGCGGTGACGGCGATGCCCACGATATCGGCCTTGCTCGCCCCGAACACGTAGGCGCGCTGCTTGGGCGAGGTGGAATTATACAGGTGAAAAATGACATTCTTCGCTCCGCGCAAGGCCTCAAGCGAGCGCACGATCAATTCTTCGCGGCACTGGCAGAGAATCTGGATGGTGACATCTGCGGGAATGCGGTTTTCGTCGATCAGGCGGCGGCAGAAATCGAATTCGATCTGCGAAGCGGACGGAAAGCCGACTTCGATTTCCTTGAATCCAATTTTAACGAGCAGCGCGAAGAGCTCGAGTTTCTCCTCGATGTTCATCGGCTGCGGGAGGGCCTGGTTGCCGTCGCGGAGATCGACGCTGCACCACTGGGGCGCCCGGTCGATCACCCGGTTGGGCCATTGGCGGTCCGGCAAATTGACCGGAGGAAAGGGACGGTATTTCGTAACAGGAGAGGATTGCATGGAAGGAAACAAAAAACGTTGGCTGAAATTCTTCTTCACTACACACCAGAAACGTCTGGCGGAATCACTGACGACATTGACGCACAATCGGCCGCTATGCGACCTGTGGGATCGTGCGTCTAAATAAGTCGTAGGGTCAAGCCGTTGCTTCTCATCTGCGGAAAGGAGTACTTGGCTGGAGCCTTCTGGGAGTCAAGCCGGGCTTTGCGGGCCTAAATGCAGTGGTAGATGGCGGTGATCCTCGACACGTCCCACTCGCATGTCCGGCATAAAGCCCGACTATCCAAACGTCCCGCCACGCCACTCAATTCACGAGGTTGAGGCACCGGATTGGACGTGCGTGATCCGGCTATTTTCATGGGTCCACTTTTGCAGGCCGGTTTCGTGGGCATGTTTCAGGGCTTTAAACAGCTCCGGTGCATCGCGTTTCTGGAGCATGAGGTCCGTGACACCGCCGGCATCGCAATTGTAGAGCTTGGCGTAACCCTTGTAGTGACGGGCTTCACCGATGATGCGGGAAAACCCCGGGGGGAGCGGGCTGGGCCGGCGGTCCAATACCAGAAAACTGTAAGGCAGGCTGCGCAGATCAATGCCGGCCCGCTGGCCAAATTTTACCCAGTCGGAATCGGCGTAGATGTTGGCGGGTGGCAGAGCGAAGAAATGGCACCAATGCCGCTCGTTGCCCGGCGAGAGAATGCCACAGGCGTTCTGATGGGTGCAGGGCGCGATGACGTTCAGGCCGGCGGCGCGAAGCTTCTCCCGCCAGGCACCGAGGGAGCGGCTGATGTCGTGGGTTCCTGGCTCCACCCACAGAATACCCTGGGCCCGGGCACAGAGTGAGGCAAGTTGTGCGCGGGCCGGCTCGTCCAGTTCATTCACGACGTGACTGACCACAAGCAGGCCCACCGGTTCGTCTCCTTCAAGCATGCGGTAGTCGGCGCGTACGACGGTCAGTTCGGGAAAGGCCTGCCGGGCGCGGTGCTCGGCAAAATCCATGGCGAGGGCTGAATGGTCGTGGACGATCAGACGGGAAAAGCTGGCCACACCAAAACAATCCATGACCCGCCGGCCCGCGATGCCGCTGCCGCAGCCCCAGTCGAGCATGGTCAGGCCGGGCTCAACCCCGGGCGTCCAGCCGCGCGATGTCAGCTCGCGCAGCACGGCGTCCCACTTCCAGCCGATGCGTTCGCCATAGGTGAAATCGTAGCACTCCAGATCGGTGATCGTGTGCCAGTAGGGACCTTCGGCGGCCGAGCCCGAGATGAATTTTTCGCGCAGGCGGTCGAGGATTTCCCAGTCGAGCGATTCCCAGTTCATAAGCGGGAAGTTTCCCCGGGACGATCTCTATTGACCACGGATGTCACGGATGGGCACGGATGAGTAGGCATGAATTCGAAAGGAGCGGATTTACGCCGCGATGGAATGAAGAAATCGCGGCGTAAAGCCGCTTGTCTCCTACAGCGGATGAAAAACCCAAACGAGAGGGGGAAAAAATCGTAGGCATCCGCGTTGCGCTGATTATAGTACAAAACCGAACTGCCGCGCCAGCGCCTGGGTCTTGACCCCGTAGAACGCGGCGAGTTCGCGCACTTTGGCTGCAGACTCTTCCGTGCGTGAGGTACCGCGGCGTTTGGTGGCGGCGATCATGACATTTTTCGCGGTGTGTTCGGTGGAAATAAATTCGAAGACCTTGGTGTCGTAGCCGGCCCATTCCAGGAGAAGCGCGCGCAGAGCGTCGGTAGCGAATTCCGCATGACGTTCCTGGAAAATTCCATGGCGCAGGGCAGGGGCGAGGACGGCGGGGGCGCGGAGTTGCGGGCGTAGTTCCTTCTGGCAGCACGGGGCGACAACGATCAGGGCGGCGCCCGCCTGGACGCCCTGAATGATGGCGTCGTCCGTGGCGGTGTCGCACGCGTGAAGTGCGATAAGGACGTCGAGTGCGGTGAACGCCGCGGAGGCGATGTCGCCGGCGTGAAAGGACAGGCGCGCGCAGCCGGTGCTCTGTGCGATTTCCCCGCATTTTTCCACGAGCTCGGGCCGCGCCTCAAGGCCTTGGACGTTCGCGGGGCGCCATTCCACCCGGTTGAAATAGTCGTGGATGGCAAAAGTCAGATAGCCTTTGCCGCAACCCATGTCGGCAATTTCAACCGGGCGGCTCGCCGGGAGGGCGGCATCGGCGGCCAAGTGGCTGAGGATTTCCACGAACTTGTGAATTTGCCGGTGTTTGTCGGCCATGCCTTCACGCACTGCACCGGTGGCAGTCGTCACGCCCAGCGCATGCAGCCAGACCTGGCTTTCAGCGGGCAGCAAACGGCTCTTCTGCCGGTCATGAGTGGTGGTGGGTTTTTCTTCCGTCGCCGGACCATGCGTCAGGCGTGGTTCGCCTTTTTTATTATACTCAAGCTGCGTGGTCCGCCCGGTCGTAAAGAGGTGGGCGCTGTGAAAATCCGTCCCGACGAGCGCCGCGAGTTCGGTCACCGCCTCCTCGAGCGGTCGGTTTTTCGTGATGTCCTGCCGTTCGTGCCGCCAGACAAACAACAGATGCGGCGTGCCTCGCAGCGAGACGGGGCGCACCATCAGATTGCGGAGTGTTTGATCAGATCCGCGCGGTTTGCCGAGAGTGAGCCGGACAAACCCACCGGCGCGCACCGTGGCGGCCAGTTCTTCGATAAATTCCTGCCGGGGCTCGCGATCAGTCATCGAAACACAAGCATACGGAAAATCCGGCGATGGCGAGCAGCGATCTACCTGAACGACTCAGGCGACGGGAGGTGCCCACGAAACACGCGAAGGACTTGGCAAGCGGGATGGGAAAAGGCCAGAGGCTGATTCATTCACACCGAGTCGGATATCCCGGAACTGGATTGGTTGTAGGAGGAGCCTTTCTTGTCCGCCATGGCGTCCGCGACGGCGGAAGGCCCGATGGCTTGGTCGGAATTGCGGCGTAATGCCGCTCCAAAATTTGCTGGAATGCCCCGGAACCCACTTGGGGGTGATTTTCTCAGGGATCTTAATCACCAAACTGGGAATATTGTTTCGGTCGTCGTGATTCCGTTTCCCGTCTGTTTTTCGTGTCATTCGCGTGTTTCTTGGGAGCACCTTGGAGTCATGAAGACTAAGGTGAGTTCTCCTTCAGCTTCCTCAGGGCTTCGAGGGCCTGCACGAATTTAGGATCGCCGACCAAGGCGGCTGCATAGGCCGCTTTTGCGCCCGCATTGTCACCTTGCTTTTCCAAAATGTTCCCGATGCGGGTGTGAACACGGGCGTCGTTAGCCTTGCCCGGATGAGTGAGGATTTCCTTCAAGGTGGCCAGACCGCGATCCAGGTGTTGACCTGAAATGGCGGCGATGCGTCCGATATTATAAAGCGCGTCATCATCGCCGGGTTTTTCCTGCAGGGCCTCCTCGTAAAGGGCGAAGGCCTCGGGGTATTTTTTATCGGCGGTGTAAAGCGTCGAATAAGCCTGCCGACCGCGGGCGGGGTCGAGCTTTTTGATCTCGGCGGCCTGCTCATAGGCCTTGTCCATGCCGCCACCGATGAAACCCGGAGCCTGCCGGCAATACTCCATGGCGCTGTACCGGGCCCGAACGTTTTTAGGATCGAGTTCAATGGCCTTGTCGTAGGCGGCCTTGCATTTCTTGGCCCAGCCCATTTTGGAAAGGAGGCCGGCCTTTATGGCGCTGAGGCCGCACGCATCGCCATAGATTCGCTGGTATTCGCTGTTCTCCGGGGCCAGGGTAGTCGACTTTTCCAGCGCGGACACGGCATTTTCGGCATCGTTGCGCGCGAGATAAGTCTGGCCGAGGTAATGCCAGGCCAGGGCATTGGCGGGCTCCGCGACAGTGATTTTTTCCAACACCACTTGCGCCTCTGCCCACTGGCGGTGCTTGAAAAGCTCGGTGACCTGATCACGCAGCGTGTTGTCTTCAGCGAAGGCCGGAAGCACGGCCACAGCGAGGAGAAGGAGGTAACGGAGCATCGCAGTTAGAACCGCATTGGCGGCCGTTTGTTTCGAGATTATTCCGAGCGCCCTGCGACCATCTCTGCTTTGGGCAAAGTTACACAAAAAGGAGAATGCCATTTGGCTGTGCCGTTCTCGTTCTCATAATCTTTCTCGTTGTCGGCTGGGTTAAGTTGACGGCAGGAAGAAGACAGGAGAACGAGGAGAATTGCGAGAAAGCGAACGAGTGCCATCCTCACTCCGCCCGCAACGCGACCATCGGATCGACCGTCGCGGCGCGGCGGGGAGGTAGCAGGCGAGGAGAGCGACGCTGAGGAGCAGGAGCACGATGCCGACAAGGATAAAGGGATCGCCCCCGGGCAGACCGGGCATGAGCTGGCCGAGCACGTGGACCAATGAGCTGGCGCCCCCGAGCCCGAGAGCGGAACCGATGGCGGTCAGCCAAAGGCTTTTGCCAAGAACGAGCCAGAGGACCGCGCGGGTTGGTGCACCGAGTGCAAAGCGGATGCAGAATTCCGCCGTGCGTTGGACGGCCAGCGTGGAGACCACGCCGTAAAGCCCGATGGCCGAGAGGAGCAGGCCGAGCCCCGCAAAGCCTGCGAGCAGCTGGTTTGCCAGGCGGAAGTTGTGCTGCGCGCTGACGACCGCTTGACCGACTGTATGCACATCGACGACCGGTAGGTCGGGATCGAGTTCGGGAACGGCCCGGCGAAGCGGCTCGACCAGTGTCTCAGGGCGGCTGGCGCGAAGAGCAATGCTGAGATGACCCCATGGTTCTTGGACCAGTGGGTGGTAGACCTGAAGGCGCGTGTCCGGCACGCCAAGGCTGGCCACGAATCCCACGTCACGCACCACACCCACGATTTCCGCCCATTCGCGATCCAGGCCTGTTGCGTTGCCGATGCGTTTGCCGAGAGCGCTCTCCCCGGGCCAACACTGGCGTGCGAGCGATTCGTTGATGATCCCATAGTGCGGGCCGTCGGCGCGAAGGTCGTCGGGGAACAGGCGGCCCTCGACGAGTTTCAGGCCAATGGCAGCGAAGAAATCGACGGTCACCACGACATAATCTGCGAGTGTTTGCTGGCCAGCCGGTGGATCGGCGCGGTCTTCAAGCGCGAAAGGAGTCGGGTTGCGGTAGCCGAGGATGGGCAGTGAGGACGAGAGGGAGGCGTGCTCGACTCCGGGAGCTGGGTGAGCCGCTGGAGCAATCGGTCGTAAAACTGGCGCCGCCCACCGGCGTTCACGTAGCGCTCGGTCGGCAGCGTTTTGGGGAGCGTGATTGCGCCGGTAAGGAGGCCGGCAGTCTGCCAGCCTGGATCGCGGCTGGTGAAGCATTGCAAACCGCGAATGAAGAAGCCGGCGCCCGCGAGCACCATGAGGGTGAATGCGATCTCGGCTACGATGAGCACATGGCGAAGGCGGTGGCGTGAGCGAGCGTCGGTGGCGCCGCGAGATTGGGCTTTGAGTGCGGTGGTCACATCGGCGCGGGCGGCGAGCCAGGCTGGAACTGCACCAGAAATGAGAGCGGCGGAAAACGACGCGAGCAATGCGAAGCCGAGTACGCACCAGTCGAGCGTAAGGGTTATCGGCAGCCCGCCGGCGAGGGCCAAACGAGGCGAGAGAAAATCATTGAGCCACCCGGCGAGCAAGATACCGACCCCGCCGCCGGCCAGCGCCAGCACCACGCTTTCCGCAAGTATTTCGCGCATGAGCCGCACCCGGGAAGCGCCAAGCGCAGTGCGCACGGCGAAATCGTGCGCACGCGCTGCACCTCGTGCGAGTTGAAGATTGGCAAGGTTAATACAGGCGATGAGCAGTGCAAAACCGGAAAGTGCGAGCGTCAGCCAGGTGACGTTGCGGCCAGTTCCATCCAATGCGGTTTCGTGGAGTGGCACGATCCGCAAGCCGGTGCCGGCGTGGACGTCGGGATATTGTTGCGCGAGACGTGCGGCGACGGTGTTCAGGTCGGCCTGGGCTTGTACCAGCGAGACGCCGGGTTTTAGCCGGGCAATCGTGTCGAGCCAGTGCTCGCTGCGCTGGTGTTGCCACGCAGCGGCATAAACCAGTGGGCGGATGGCTTGCAGTTGGCCCCAGAAAAGTGGGTAGGCGAAGTTCGCTGGCATCACGCCGATGACGGTCTGGTTCACGCCATCCACGCGGAGGGTGCGGCCGATATGCCCGGATCGGCGTTGAAGCGACTGCGCCAAAGCGCGTCGGTAATCACGACCACTTGGTCATGGCCGGGAACCTGTTCCCCGGGGGTGAAGGCACGGCCGAGCGCCGGCTGGACGCCGAGCGTCGCGAAGAGATCGGCGGAGGCGACCAGACCCTGAAGGCTTTCGGCAGGTCGACCAAGCTCTGAGAGACTAAAGGTCCACCAGTGAAACGCGACGAGCGAGGCGAGAGTGCTACTTTGCGTTCGGACGTCGTCGATGTCGGTTGCAGAGTGCGGCCAGGTCGCGGATTGTGGCGACGAACGGAAAACGCGGACGAGTCGCTCGGCCTGCGGATAAGGTGCGGGCTGGAGGAGAAACGTGCTGACGACGCTGAACATTGAAGTGTTCACGCCGATGCCGAGAGCGAGAGTGAGTACAGCGGTGGCGGTGAAGCCGGGGGATTTTATGAGCTGACGGAAGGCGTGGCGAAAATTGGAAAACATGCTGAGGGGTAGAAAGTGCCAAGTCACCAGTGGCAAGAGGAGGACTACGAACCGGGTCTGGGTTGGGCGAATGTTTGCTGGTTCCTGATCCTTGGGAACTGGTTACTTCGCGGAGCTACTCAGCACGCAACGCGACCATCGGATCGACCTTCGTGGCGCGGCGGGCGGGGAGGTAGGTCGCGATGAGCGTCACCAGCGCGACCAAAATGGGAACGGCGGCAAAGATGACCGGGTCGAATGCGTTGACCTCATAGAGGCGGCTGGCGATTAATTTCGCCCCAACAACCGCTCCGCCCACGCCGAGGACAATGCCGATCAATCCGAGGCCCAAGCCGTCGCGCAGCATGAGGCGAATGACGTCACGGTATTGCGCACCGAGTGCGAGGCGGATGCCGAGTTCACGTTCCCGCTGTTTAATTGTATAGGTCATCACGCCGTAGATGCCGAGACAGGCCAGTGCGAGGGCGACGACGGCGAAAATATCGAGGAGATAAAGGGTGACGCGACGTTCCTGAAACGACCGGGACACGCTGTCCTCAAGCGTGCGGAAGTTGGCGATTGATTCGTCCGGATCCAATTCCACTCCGATCCGGCGGATGGCATCGGTCAAGGTGAGCGGTGGAACTTTGGTGCGGATGACAAGACAGATGGTCCGGGGCGCGTAGGCGTGTCCCGCGTACATGTGATTGGCGGCGGGAGCATCGATTTGTCTCTGGCGCACACTGCTCACGACGCCAATCACCGCCCAATCGATTTCTTTAAAGTGAATCCGGTGCGTGAGGGGATTCTCGCCGGGAAAAAGCGCCGTGGCCAATTCCTCGTTGATCACCGTCACCGGCGCAGCCGTGATCGAATTGTCGGTCTCGGTGAGCAACCGACCTTTCAGCAGCCGGATGCCCATGGCGCGAAAGTAGTCTCCTCCGACATAGTCCAGCATTGACCCTTCGGTGTGCTGGGCGACCGGTTGTTCCGAGCGTCCCACCCGCGAGCCCCAGACGTTTTCGCTCAGAGGCAGGGTCGTTGTGGTGCCGACCGCCTCGACTCCGGGCAATACTTGGATACGTCGCACGAGTTCTCTTTCGAACGGCAACAATTCGTCCTCGGTCTTGAATTTTTCCTGGGTCAGCGACAGGTCGCAGACGAGAGCCTGGTGCGGATCGAAGCCCGTGTCTGCTGCCAGGAGTTTGGAAAAACTCCGGAGGAGCAACCCGGCGCCGACGAGGAGCATGACGGTCAAGGCGACCTCGGAGGCGATCAGGAACGACTGCGTGCGGGAGCGTGAGCCCGAGGTCAGCCCGCGTCCCGTTTCCTTAAGGTTGCGATTAACGTCGGTGCGACCGGCGTGGATGGCGGGCATCAGGCCGAACAAGACTCCTGTCCCGCAGGCGA
>JANYDX010000257.1 GCA_025363395.1 Verrucomicrobiota bacterium | reverse complement strand
GCTAGCTAGAGCCCGGCATCCTGGCCGGGCCAACACGCACGCCGCCCAGAGGCGTCGCTGAAAATCATTCAGGGAATACGACCGTTGACGGGGAAGAGCCTCCCGTCGAGGCCCAGATAAAGTCCGAGCCAGCTCCTGCCTGGGACGGTTGACCGGGCGAATGAAGATCCAGGATTTCGAAAGCTTCCCCAGACGCCGTCCATTGCCAGAAGAGAAACTGTCCTGCGTGGCTGTAAATGACCCGAGCGGGTGTCTGTGCAAGGACGCCGGCTTCGAGAAAGAATCCGACCGGGCCGACAAAACCGCGCTGTCCTTCTGACCACCCACCGTCCCATCCCATGGATACGATGGCCTGCCCTTGCCCATCGGCAAACACCGTACTGCCGGCCCACGCTTCATCTCCACGGATGGCAACCAGCGCTCCGAGCACTATCGGGGAGCAGGTCTGCACGTCAGCACGGGCTTCGCAGAAGGGAGACGACGCAGGCGAAACGCTGAAGAGAGTCCGCTGCTCGCGACGCATGAACGCGACGAGTCGCTGTTGATTCAACGGCAATTCACCTGTTCCGAACCGAGGCCCCAGGCTCAGACAAACTGATGCACTCCCTGCGCACTCGACAAACCCCGAGTCCAAAGCGACGGACAAGCCGCTGGAATCTGCAGCCCAGGCTTCAACACCAGAGACAGCCGCGAAAAGAACGCCGGCGTCAGAACCGAGCTCGCTGGTCTGCAGACTGAATACGCCCGACTGGCGTGCCGCGAGTACCGAACCATCGGGACTGCCAAGCCATCGCTCGGTCGAAGGAGCCGGAAGAGGGGTTTCGCCCTCGAACAACTGCCCGTCGCAAGCCCAGATGGTCGTCGTCAGGCGCTGGACCTCGCGGCAGAAGCGCGGCCATTTCAGGCTCGGTCCTGAAGGGACCCTCCCGAAATATAGAGGACGCGTCCGAAGAACAGTGGGGGACCTTTCGTCAACCAATGCGTAGACGCCCCCCATTGCTGCCTGCAGCGAAAGACCACCGTCTCTGATGCCCAGCACTGCTCCCGCACCCGGGGCGTCGAGGCGAACAAAGGCCAATCGGTCAGGGGGAAGGCAATTCGCTGCGTCCCCTTCGAGCTGCTCAACCGGAAAGAGCCGGGAAGTATTCGTGGGGTACAGTATCTCGGCGTAAGGCAACAACCCCAGACACGGTGTGGGGCCACCGTCCCCGCCGTCTGGCCGATTGGGATTTGGCGAGCAAGCGCAAATTGCTACGACCAAGCATGTCAGGGACCTAGCCACCAAGAATACCCCACATAGACCGGCGCAATAGAGCACGAGCGCGTCATCAGGTAAACTTGGTAGGTGCCGGCAGACTCAGCGGTAAACTCTACCATCTCGGCATTGCTTTCGATGGACCCGGACCAAGCCGCGACCCCGAGGATTTGCCCGGTTGTCGGGTCAACCGGAGCCACCATGACGTCGAGATCCGCCGTCGGATTTCCAAGGGGGTCAGCCAACGATGAGAATGCAATTGCAGCGCGAGCATGCTGACCATAGCGAAGGCTAAACCTCGCACCCTGAAGAACCTGCCGGGACTGAGGGGCACGACATGCCCCATAGACTTCCAACCCAACGTGGCCTTGAGAGTAAGCCTCAAGAGCAGCTGCACTGTTCAGTCCTCCAGCACCATCAAGGTCACTGAGATGAACCCAGGGGAAGGAGAACCCTCCTCGCGTCGCAGGAGTGTACACATGATCAACATTCTCTGAGGCGGTCGCCATGAGAATCGAGCGAACAATTTCCACAGGAAGTGCTGATGTTGATCCTCTTCGCCGAAACGCGTCATTGAGGAGCCCGACTGTGCCGCTGACCATTGGAGCAGCCAAGCTCGTTCCTCCCTGATACGAGGTTCCTGAACTGTCGGAGGGGTCAACAACACGTGCGGTAGCGCCGGCCGCCACGAGATCCGGTTTCGCACGGTCTCCCCAGACTCCAGGGGGATTCTTCCAAGCGCTCTTCGCACTCATGACGTCGTCCTCCCAAACTCCAGTTCTGGTGTCCTCAAACATACCAACGGCAATAACGTTCAACCCGTTCGCCGGAGACGCAACCTGCGCGTAGGCGCCGCCCAGGTCAGCAGCGTTGCCCGAAGCAGCGACAAAAGTCGTCCCTAAATCGTAGGCTTGCTCGTCGCAGTAACGCCCAAACCCATCTGGAGTTGCGGCCGGAACGAGAACCCCCTGAACATCAAACATGCCTGTGCCGAAGCTCATGTTCACCACATCGACCTGGCTCTGAAGGAGCGCATCTACCGCGCTCATCTGGGTCGAAACCGCGTTGTACATTGCCGCGGAAGCGGCGGCATAGAAAAGCTGTCCATCAGGACTTGCGCCCGGCATCGCCGAAGGGGCCGTGTTCGAAAAAATGCTGACAACATACTGAAGGTGTTGAATTGGCAAAGAATTGCCGTTGAATCCGTCGACCAACACGCGCGGAGAAGGCAGTGTGGACAAAGGCAACCATTTCCCAAATTCAACAATTCCCATCCGTCCCAGAAGACCCGTAGATTGCTGCTGGGCCAGGTCGAATTTGTGAGTCTGATACCAAGTTGGCGGCGCCACAAAAAGCGCGCTGGCACTGTTAACCATCACTTCTCTGATTTCGGGCCAGGTGAACAGCGATCTGACCTCGACAGGAGTAAGCTGAGCAACAACTCCAAACGCTGCGTCAATCGGCCTCGCCGCACACAGCGGAAATTGCGCCAAAAGGCGCGTCACAAAAGAACCATCATACTGGACCGCGAAGCTTCGCTTCGCCCAATAGGGTTGGGGCTGGCTTCTAAAGTTCGGAACCTCGACTGGACGAACCAACCAAATCGTAACCGGGATTCGTTGCTCGGTGGGAAACGTTGCCAGATAACCCGACTGCTCCGGACTCATGAGTCCATACAATTC
>JANYDX010000297.1 GCA_025363395.1 Verrucomicrobiota bacterium | reverse complement strand
GGAAATTTTGCGTGCGTAATCCAGCCGCAACAGCCATGCGCCGCCGAGCAGCGCGGCGACGGCCAGTACGCTCCAGCCCAGCAGTTGGCGGCGGCGGAAAGTCATGCGGTGGCTTGAAGGGAGCGCGGTGCTTCCACCCGCGTCGCGGGAAATTCCAGCGCCGGCTGAAGCGCCGCGCTCCTCGTCGGAGGATTGGTCAGTGGGACCGGGCAGATTGGGAGATTCAGGCAGCGGCTCACCGGAAATAGTGTTGAAGTTCCGCTGCCGTGAACGCCGCCGGCGGATGCGGGGCATCGATGATAATTTCAATCGCCTGCCTCGGGGTGCGGCGGATTTCGATGTGGCGGATAGTCGCGGACTCGCCGGTCACGGTGATTCGGCCGACGCTGCGTTTTAATGCTTCACCGCGTGGTACAAGTATCAGTGTCCAGGCGCTGCCGTCGCGCCGGCCGTAGAGCTCAAAATCCTTTTCCAGCGCGGGGAAATCAAAGCGAAGCACATGCAGCAGGGCCTCGTTGGCGGCGGCGGCACGCGGATCGGCCGGCGGGGCTTTTTCGCCCGCGGCGGCCCGGATGAGGACTCCCTGCTGATCCAGAATCACGGTGCGTTCCTCGGGCCGGGTGTAGTGCAGGCTGAGACCGTGCGCGTGGGAGACGCGCACTTCACCCTGCAAGGCGACCGGTTCTTTTTTAAAGGGGAAGAAGCGGCGTTCAGCGAAATCAGCGGTGACGTCCGGATTGTGCGCAAAGGCGTCGATCAGGTCGTTCCACGCGGGCGCGGCGGGCGCCAGCCGGTATTCGGGAGCGACCAGCGCGTCAAATTCGGCGGAGGCGCGGACCAAGGGAAGGCAGAGCAGCAAGAGGGCGAGCGACATTCCCGCCGCAAGCCAGGCGCGGCGGCGGCGGCGGACGGCGGGCCAGCGCCAGAGCAGGAGTTCGGTGATGAGTCGCGCGTGCATCCACACCAGCGTGGCGTTGTCGCGCCAATAATTGAAATGAGAGACGCCGCCCTCGGCGCGGGAGAAATAGCGGACCGGCGCGGCGACATTCACCGGCAACACTCCGGCCCAGCCGAGTCGGACCGCCGCCTCCGTATCAAAATCGTAGCGCCGTCCGCCACGTCGGGGCCCGAGCACGGCCAGCAGTGGCGCGAGGGGATAAACCCGGAAACCGAACAGGGGATCGGCGATGCCGGAACCGAGCAGTTCAAAATGAACCAAGCCCACACTCAACTTCCGCCCATGCAATCGCTCAGCCGGGATATTGGCCGGGAAAATCGGCCGGCCCAGCACGAGTGCATCGGGTTGTTGCCGGGACGAGTCCATAAATTCCGCGATGCTGGCGGCGGGGTGCTGGCCATCCGCATCCATCACCAAGGCGTGCGTGAAGCCGCGGGCGAGGGCGGCTTGCGCGCCGGCCAGGACGGCGGCGCCTTTGCCGGAATTGCGTGGCAGCACGAGCACCGTAAGCGCTGGTTCCCGCAGCGACAGTTCCAGCAAAGCCTGCTCGCTGCCGTCGGTGCTGCCGTCGACAACGACCAGCACGGGCTGCCAATGGCGCAGTACCTCGACCACCACCTCGCGCAGGAGCGGACCGGTGTTGTAGGTCGGCAGGAGCACGAGATGGGTGGGGGAGAGGGGCACGGGGAATCAAAAGCTGGACAACAGGAAAACCCGCGTCCGGTCCGCGTGCAAGCTGTGTCACTGCCCGTCTTACTTTTCGAGCGGTGAGCGGAACCAGGTTTCGATTTCAGCGGTCAATTGGGCGACGCCCGTGCTTGGGGCGGTGGGGATGAGGGGCCCGGCTTGGATTTGAATATGGGCCGGAAATTTCGGCAGGCGCCACCAAGCGCGGCCCTTGGTCAGCACATCGGAATCGGTCGTAATACGCACCAGTTGGATCGGTACCTGGGCGCGTTGCGCGATAAGGACAAATCCCGGCTTGAAGGCCAGCAGCCCGTCCCCCGGCGGAGTGCGCGTACCCTCGGGGAAAATGATCAAAGTATGGCCGGCCGCAACCTTGTCGGCCACCCGGCGCACGAGTTCATGGCCCCCATCGCTGGCGAGATAGCCAGCCCGCCGGGCCATGGCGCCCAGCACGGGATTGCGGCGAATGGCTGGTTTGAAGATGCACACGGCCTCCGGCACGCGTGCGAGCAGGCAGGTGATGTCGATCAAGGCTGGATGATTTGCCGCCACGACGAGTCCGCCCGGTGGGAGATTTTCGAAGCCCTGATAGCGAACATACACCAGCCGGGCAAATTCACACCACCAGTGAAAGAAGGCAAACTGCCGGTGAATGACCCGTTGAAAAAAACGTTCGGTCCGTGCGGTGGGCGGCCGCACTCCCGCTAAAAGAGTCAGCACACTCAACACCAGCCCGAATACGCCGAAGCACAGCAGCGTAAAATAATAGGCCAGGAGATGATAGACGGAACGGAAAAACATGCGACAATCGAGGCAACATGACGATGGTTCGACCCCATGGCAAGCCGACCCCAATCAGATCCCGGCGGACCCGATTTATTCGGGGTGCAGAAGAAAGTTCTGCGGAACGAGAGCGACCACGCCGCGAACCATTGAATTATCCCGGGATTATCCGCTGCGGCGCGACGAAAGCGATTCTCAGCCGGCAGCTTGACTCTGTCCTTCACCGGTTTTCTGTGCAATCTGGTGTTCGACCTGATCGAGGCGGTGGGCCAGCTGGCTCATCATGACGTGGTCCCAGTGCTCGCGTTTACCACGGAGCGCTTTTTCACGCAGGGTTTCGCGGTGTTGCTTGAGTTCGTTCAATTCCGTTAGCAGGTCGCGCTTGGACCCATCCTGCGCCCCCACCCGGGCTAAAAGATAAATGCCCAGCGAAATGACCACTACGAAAACAATGGCGAGTGCTTCAATCATGATTTTGTAGTCTCAGTATCTCCACCAATGTGCGATCTGCACCTTCGAAGTGGGTCTCCGGGCCGCTTACAACCCCACCTGTCGCAGGCCATAAACCGAACTCATGCGCGGGGCATTTTGCTCTTCGAACGCTACTTGGCCGCCAGCACCGGGTTGAGCGGCAGGAAATTGAACCAGAGATAGGGATGCTGGCGGACCAGCGCCTCCAATTGGGTGAGCACAGTTTGGAAATGCACGCGCGCTATCCGCAGGTTTGCTTCGCGGCCCGCAGTGGAATCCGGGTTGAAAACGGCCGAGGCAAATACGCGCATTTCATCCGCGCCACCCACCGGCACCGCGGTGCAAAATACCACGGGCCGGGCAAAGAGAACCGCGAGGTGATAGATCGTGAAGGGGAAGAGCCGGGACGCGCCGAGGAATTGAAACGGTTCGGTCTTTGCACTGAAGTCCAACCGGTCGCACTTCAACGCGAGCGATTCACCGGCTTCGATCGCCCCCTTTAAATCAAATAGCAGATTGGCGGGATCGTTGATCCACAAAAAGGAAACCTGCCCGCCGAAACGCTCCCCC
>JANYDX010000239.1 GCA_025363395.1 Verrucomicrobiota bacterium | reverse complement strand
GCACCGTCACCGGAGGTCGTCCTTCATAGTGCGCGTTGAGCCGCCGCAAAATCTCCACGCCCGCCATCACGTTCAGACAACCATCGAGCCAGCCGCCATTCGGCACCGAGTCCATGTGTCCGCCAATGAGCAGCTCCTTTTCGCTCTCGCCCCGCAAGGTCGCCCAGAAATTTCCCGCAGCGTCTGTGTGCGTTTCCACCGGAAGTTCCGCGAGCTTTTCGCGCAGCCACACACGCGTTTTCACCCACATCGGCGTAAACGCCACGCGTTGCGCACCCTGGTCATCGCCGGTGAACGCGCGTAACTCCTTCAACTCGGCAATCGTGCGCTTGGGATCGAGTGGCATGTTGCCTCTAGGATGAGCCTCCTCGGCAACGGAGCAACAAAGATGGCCATGTCCCCGGCCCTTTCGCGGTCAAATCCGGCCCGGTTGGCCTTCCGCTCTGGCCTAGTTATTGCTTGGAAACTACCAGCTCTCCCGCTGTATTCAACCCACCAAATAACCCAACCATCATTCCTGCAGGCGCCCGCGTTCGGCCCTGGGAATAGCCGGCCAAGTTGACTGACTTTCCTCGCATCCGCCGCATTGCGCCTCCCGGATTCTTTCCCCGTAAACCAACCGATTATGCCCACGCTTGCCACGACAGTTGACGGCTTGAAACTCCCCAATCCCTTCGTCATCGGCTCCGGCCCTCCGGGCACCAACCTCAGCGTCATCAACCGCGCCTTCAAGGAAGGATGGGGCGCCGTCATCGCCAAGACTGTCAGCCTCGACGCCTCCAAGGTCGTCAACGTTTCCCCGCGCTACTCCAAGCTTCTCGCCACCAGCGGTGAAGTCATCGGGTGGGAAAACATCGAGCTCATCAGCGACCGCCCGTTCAAGCTTTGGGAGGACGAATTCAAACGCTGCAAGGACGCCCAGCCCCCTGGCGCGCTCATCGCTTCCATCATGGAGGAATACAACAAGGATGCCTGGATCGAGCTGGTCCAACGTTGCGAGGCGGTTGGGGTCGACGCCTTCGAGCTCAATTTCTCCTGCCCACACGGACTGCCCGAGCGCAAGATGGGTGCTGCCATGGGCCAGGATCCCGACATTCTCGAGGAAGTCTGCGGCTGGGTGAAGGCCGCCACAAAAAAGCCCGTCTGGGCAAAGATGACGCCGAACATCACTCACATCGAGGAACCCGGACGCGCCGCTCTCCGCGGTGGGGCGACCGGCCTCAGTGCGATCAACACCATTCGGAGCGTGACCGGCGTCAACCTCGACACCCTCCGGCCCGATCCTTGCGTCGAAGGTTACACCACACCCGGCGGTTATTCCTCGAAGGCGGTCAAACCGATTGCCCTCCGCATGGTGATGGAGCTCGCCACGATGATCCGAAATGAATTCCCCGGCTGCTCGCTCTCCGGTCTCGGCGGGATCGAAAGCGGCAACGACGCCGCGCAATTCATCCTCCTCGGCTCCGACACGGTGCAAGTCTGCACCGGCGTGATGAAGTTCGGCTACGAGTGCGTGAAGCCGATGCAGGACGAACTCCTCGCCTTCATGGCGAAGCACAAGTTCGAGAACATCGCCGAGTTCAAGGGCAAGAGCCTCGACTATTTCACGACCCACGCCGATCTCGTCAAACGCCAGACCGAGCGCAAAGCCGCGCAGAAAGCCGCCGCCGCTGCGGCGTCCGCCACGAAAGTGGTCAAGTCCGACGGCGAATGGACCGGCGATGAATTCGTGAAACAATCTGACGCGCTTTCGAAAAGTTAATTTGAAGTTACCCACGAAATACACGAATGGACACGAAAACAAACTGTAGGAGCGGCTTTACGCCGCGATTTTTTGACCGCGGATCCACAAAGGAAACGAATAAATTTAATTACGGGGATAGCGCACTGCTTCAGCGCGCATCAGGGCGCCCAAATGCCGGCTGAAGCGCGCGCCATTCAATTCGTTATTTGTTATTCGTCATTCGTTATTTCCCATGAATTCCCCCCTCAGCCCCTGCCCCCTCTTCATCGACGGCGAATGGCTTCAGCCGAAGATCGGCAGCACGCCGGTCTACAATCCCTCAACGGGTGACGTCATCGCCGAATGTCCCGGGGGCGGAACGGACGAAGTCAATGCCGCCGTCGAGGCCGCGCACGGTGCGTTTCCGGGGTGGCGGGATACACCGGCGATGGAACGCGCTCGGGTCTTCTTCAAATACCGGCAGTTGGTCGAGCAAAACTTCGACTTGCTCTGTCGGACGGTGTCTCGCGAACACGGGAAGACGAACGCCGAAGCACGTGGTTCTCTTTTTCGCGGCATTGAAAACATCGAATACGCCTGCGGCATTCCCACCCTGCTTTTCGGCGACTCGCTCAAGAACATCGCCCGCGGCGTGGATTGCGAAACCATCAATCTGCCTCTCGGCGTGTGCGTGGGGATTACCCCGTTTAACTTTCCGGCGATGGTGCCACTGTGGATGTTTCCGCTCGCGCTGGCTTGCGGGAATACGTTCGTCCTGAAACCAAGCGAGAAGGTTCCGCTCTGCGCCGTCATGCTCGGTCAGTTGCTCGAACAGGCCGGCATTCCCAAAGGGGTATTCAATATCGTGCACGGTGGCCGCCCCGCGGTCGACGCCCTGCTTACGCATCCGAAGGTAAAAGCGATTTCGTTCGTCGGCTCCACGCCAATTGCCAAGTACATCTACGACACCGGCACCAAGCACGGCAAACGCGTCCAGGCCAATGGCGGCGCGAAAAACTACATCGTGGTCATGCCCGACGCCGACATCGGCAAGACCGTGGAAAATCTCACCACCGCCGCCTTTGGCTGCGCGGGCGAACGCTGCATGGCAGGATCGACCGCCCTTACGGTCGGCGCCGCCGCGGAACGAATTTTGCCGGAACTCGTGAAGGCCGCCAATTCCATCAAGGTCGGCCCCACCGACCGCCCCGCACAACCCGACATGGGCCCGGTCATCACCGCCGCACACCGCGACCGCGTCCTCAGCCTCTTGGCGACCGGTGAAAAAGAAGGCGCCAAAATCATGGCCGATGGCCGCGGTGTGAAAGTGCCCGACGCTCCGAAAGGTTTTTATCTCGGAGCCACCGTGATCGACGGCGTGCAGAACAACATGACCCTCGCCCGCGAGGAAGTATTCGGCCCCGTGCTAAACGTCATGCGCATGGACGATCTCGACACTGCCATCGAGCAGGCGAACAAGTCCTCCTTTGGCAACGGTGCGGCGATCTTCACCAACAATGGCCGGGCCGCACGCGAGTTTACGATGCGGATTAAAGCCGGCATGGTCGGCGTCAACGTCGGCGTTCCCGCGACGATGGCGATGTTCCCCTTCACCGGCTGGGACGATTCCTTCTACGGCGACCTGCATATTCAAGGGAAAGAGGCCGTCCAGTTCTATACACAGCAGAAAGTGGTGAGTTCGCGCTGGTTCGGCGGAGAGGTCGGAGATGTATGGAAGAAGTGAGCGCGCAGCGCGCAATGAAGAATAACGAATGACGAATTTTACCGACAACGAATTGAAGGGATGCTCGAGCAATGAGCGGTTATTTTGGGGTTTCCCGACGGAAGTTTGCGCGCCATTTGTCCTGCATGAAGACGCCGCACCCATTGTCTATAACTTGGAAGAGCGGACTTCGCGATTCGGGGAACAGATAATATTCTTCGCGAAGAAAATTCCGTGGAATCCTGTGAACAACCGGCTAATCGATCAGCTCGTCGGAGCTGGAACCAGTGTGGGAGCCAACTACTGCGAAGCCGACGACGG
>JANYDX010000236.1 GCA_025363395.1 Verrucomicrobiota bacterium | reverse complement strand
GCACCAATTACCGCTCTCCTTTCCCCGGTTGCCCGGGATTATCCCAGTCGCGCTCTCGGTGGGTTTTTCATGCCGCCGCACTGCGACTGTTCTATCAAGGAACCGTGAAAAATCAATCCTCCCCGGGTCACAAGTCACGGATTTGTTCCTCTCAAATTATTCACCGGTCGGACCAGAAGGTTTCTGGTGAATAACTTGGGCCGAAGGTTTGCTCACTCGTTGTTCACCGCGCTGAGACGGAAGCTTACGACGAGCGCGCGCGGCTATTATCCTCAAGCTGTTCGGTGCCGCCTTTGCGACGGTTTTCAAGTTTCTCCCGGAGCGTGTCAGCTTTGGGGAATTCCAGCTTTTCTGCTTTTTGGGCGAGGGTGATTGCGTCATCCAAAGTGGGGGCGTTCGGTTCATTGTTCCAGGTCAAGCCTGCGAGAAAATATTGGGCGGCGGGGTTGCTGTCATTCGCCGCCTGCCAGAGGTATTTGAGTCCTTTTTGGCGATCCGCTGTAACCTGAGTACCGAAAAAATAAATCTGGCCGAGACTAAACGCGGCGGCATTCGAGGTCCTTGCCGCCCGGGTGAAATTGGTAAGAGCGTCTGCGATCTGTCCCTCGGCCATCAAGCGGTTGGCCAGGATGGCGAGGGCATCGCCGTTGCCCATCTCAAGCGCGATTCGGAAATGCTTTTCCGCCTGCTTCAGGTTTTTTTCCACCCCTTGTCCGGCGCGGTAGCACAGGCTCAGCCGTTCATGGGCATGGCCCGCAATTCGTGAGTCCGGGCTATCGGCCAGGCTGTTGAGCAACTTCACGGCATGCTCGTAGTCATGCTTTTTCAACAGGACATCCGCCATGGTGGGAAGCGCATCAGCTTGGTGCAATTGCACCATGAAGTTCAGCCAATAAACGGCCCGGTCAAAATCCAGGCTTACTCCCGTGCCCGTGACGTAAAAGTTGACCAGGCGCCTTAGCGCGGGGACGTGACCTTCCAGTGCAGCTAAGCGGTAATGGTAGGCTGCCTCGGTGTAAGTCACCGGCACGCCGGCGCCGACTTCGTGCATATAGCCAAGACGGAAGTGAGCATCAGCCTTGTTGCCCTGAGTTTCCGAGGCCTGTTCATAGTAGGCGCAGGCTTTGCCAAAGTCCTGTTTAACAAATCTGCCTTCGTAATAGAGATCACCCAGTCCGATTGCAGCATAGGAACCTTCGAGACGGACGGAAGCTTCATAATGTTCGAGCATTTGCTTCTTCCACTCCGTAGTGCCGTAGGAAACACCGGCCACTGCCGCCCTCAACAATTTCGCGTTATAGATCGCACCAAGGTTACTGTGGGAGCGTGAATGGTCCGGGTCGATTCTCAGGCACTGTTCGTAAATCGCGATCGCGGCGGCTTCATCTTTTTCCACGCCGAAGCCGTTGTTGAGTGAGTTCGCGTAATTCGCCAGTCCTTCGATGCTGCCTCCTTCACCCGCTGCTTTGTAGGACTCGGTGGCGGCGCGGGCTGCTTTTGCCGCATCGTGAAATCCATACTGCGCGGGAAAGAATTGATAGAGCCACCCCAGCATGCAGAGAGCATCGGCCTGCTTTGCTTTGGCCGCCTTTTTCAACCAGCGGAACCCCTCGTCCCGATTGACGGTGACTCCGAGGCCGGTGAAGTAACGCAGGCCCAAAAGATATTGGGCCCGGGCGTCGTTTTTGTCCTTCGCCCAAGTCTGATTGAGTTGCAGCGACTCCTCGTTGGAAACTGGCTGGGTTGGAGCCTGCCCAAGGGTCCCGAGATAACAGACGATATCTTCTTTCTGGTGCTTTTTGAAAAGCGTGGCGGCACGGCTCTCGTCCTTGGTGGTGCCTAATCCCTGCCGCAGGCAGATGGCAAGGTTGGCCGTTCCCAGGATGTGCTTGGGTTTTTCTCCGGCGCCGGCTTTTTCAAACCAATAAAAAGCCTTTGCGGGATCGGGCCGGCCCAGTTCGCCCCGGGCATGAATCAAGGCGAGCGAAATCATCGCCCACGCCTGGCCGTTTTCGGCGGCGAGTTCATACCAGCGCGCTGCTTCGCTCACATTGTAATCCTTGGACTTTTTATCCGCGAGGGTCTGCGCGATCTGGTATTGAACTGCGCTTTGGTTGCCTGCGCCGGCCTGGGTGACCTCCTCCTCCAAATCGGCCACCGCAAACTCGTCCACTATTTTCAAGGAGACATAATTGTGGATCAAACTTACTCCCATGCGGGCACCCAGGCGCCGGCTTAATTCAAGCATTTCGTTGGCCTTGGCTGGATCACGTGGCGTGCCTTTCCCGAAGGCGTAATTTACCGCGGCTTCCACCGCTGCCTGGTAAATGCCGCTTCTTCCATCGGGACCGGCGGTGGCCGCCGCCACATAGTGGGTTTGAGCCTCACCGGGTTTGTTAAGTCGCGTGTTGATCTGGCCGAGGAGAAAGTGCGCGGTAGCCTGCGAGCTGCTTACCGGGTCACTGGCTAGCTCACCGGCGACTTCACTGCCCGGTCGCTCGAAGTTTTTTGAAAATTCAGCCGATGGGATTGGGCGCGAGTAATCGGCATGGGCGGTCAGTGCAGAAGTGAGCCATTCGGCCGCTTTGGCATCGTCTTTTCTGACTCCGGTGCCGGTGGCATAGCACGACCCAAGGCTGACCTTGGCAAACGCATTGCCGCGTTCTGCGGCCAGGCGGAAGAGGTTGACCGCCTTGCGGGCATCTTTGTCGAACCCGTAGGAACCGGAAAGGTAGCAGTTGCCCAGCAGTACCTGCGCATGGGCGTATTCGTGATCCGACTCTTCCTGTAGCGCTGCGCGCCCGGCGGCCACTTTGGCCGATTCCTTGCTCTCCAATAACTTTATGGCTTCCCAGAATTTTCCCCCGCTGGGATCGGGCTGGGATTCGGTGACTTTGGTGGAGTCCTTGTCGCCTTCGTCTTGATTGGAGGCGGCTGGGACGAGGTCTGGCGTGGAAATGGTGGTTGCGGCAACGATCGCTGGCCCACCGAGGCCGAGGATCAGGAGACAAACGAGGTGTAAGGATGGGCCTATGATTGCAGAGGTAAGTGGATGGAAGGGGAGAAGCCGAACAAGTTTAATCACCGATTGTGTGGGCGGAATTTGGTGGGGATTCTGGCCTGACCGTCGATCAGGTTTTGTTTGATCCGGTGTCATCAATGCGGTCATGGGTGCTCAGGTGGGGGAATTTCGAGCTTTGAATTGGTTGGCCGCTCCGCCCACGCCGCGGCGATACGCAAGCTTTCGCGCAGGGGTATATCCAGGCCAGGACGTTCGCGGAGCATGTCGCCATTGAGTTCAGTCAGTCGGTGGAGAAGGGATTCCGTGCCGCGACGCACGGCGTCTTCATCCAGTGTCCCGCTGGAAATTCTCCGGGCGGTGGCGAGCACCGTCATATCCGTTTTGTGTTCGAGCAGGGAAATTTCGCGCAGGAATATAGCCATGTCCGCAGCGCTGGCCGGGTGTCCCGCCCCATTGGAAAATGCCAGGGCAAGAGCTTCAGTGTCGCCGGAGAATGTTTGGAAATCGATCATATCGAGACGTAATTTACGCAGATTGCCGCCGTCGGTCTCAACCATGAACGATCCTTGGTTCAGTCGGTGGAGCAGCGGATGTTCGCCCGTGTTTTCCTTTCGCAATTTTGCCTGGTGGGTTTGGCGCGCCGCGAGCACGGTGGCGATGTCATAGGATTGGGTGGGGTAGCGGACACGCTCGGTGATTTCACGGCGGGTGCGTCTTGCTGCTTCCCAAGCGGTGAGTTGTTCCGTCCATTCCTTGCGGCGGACCTCCAGCCTAAGGCTGCGATGTTCGCGCGCGATGGAATGTCTCCGGAGTTCCTGTTCCTGACGAAACAGATTCCATTCAGGGAGATCCTTGAAGTCCACGGTCACAGCTTGGTTGAGTCGGGTCAGGAGCAACTCAGAAACGGCGAAGGCGCCGGTGATGGCCGGAGTTACACCAGCAGGTGGGAGTACGGTTTCCGCGGGGAAAGCCCCGGGCTGATCAGCTTCCCGCCGGTTACGGCCCGGTGCTTCAAGTTCCGGAAAAATAATGTCGGCCGGGATGCCAGTGCGTTGCACCGACTGCCCATTGGGCAGATAAAATCTTTCCGTCGTGAGTCGAAGGGTGCCCCAGTCGTTTGCCTCCTTGCCCTGCATCCGGGAGACCTCGATGTAATTTTGCATCGTGCCTTTGCCGAAGGTCGAAGCAGCGCCGGCGATGACCGCCCGGCGGTGATATTTCATCGCGCCGGCAAATACCTCGCTGGCGGATGCGCTGAGGGCGGAGGTCAGAACCACCAGCGGACCGTTGTACAGTGGTTCGCCTTCTTTTAGTGGGTGTTCCTTCAGGTTGCCGTCAAGACCGCGGCTTAACATCATGATGCCTCGTGGCAAAAAGAGTTCGCTTAATGCCGCCGCTTCATTGAGCGCTCCACCGGGATTGTCGCGCAGATCCAGCACGAGACCGTCAAGGCGCGTGGCGGTCATCTGCTGGATTAATTCCCGAACATCCCTCGCGACACTGGTGAGACTGCCGTTTTCCCCTGCGGTGTAGAAACTCGGCAGCGAAATCCATCCGATCCGGCGTGGGATCCCGGTGGTGCCGGCCAATTCGCTGACGGCGCCATGCGCCCGGTCGGACCCAAGCACGATTCGGGAGCGTTCCAGCGAAATTTCGGCTAGGGCTTCCA
>JANYDX010000224.1 GCA_025363395.1 Verrucomicrobiota bacterium | reverse complement strand
CGAGCGGCGGACGGCCGCGCTCGCCTTTCGGATAGTGCGGCGCGATGACAGCCTGCAGCCGGGCCCACGGGAGCACCGCCTCCATGCCCGCGAGGAACTTCTCGCGCCGCGTCACCTTCTTCTTTTCCGCAAACTCGGCCTAGGCAAAACTGCTCTGGTGGATCATGCGACGCAGTTTGGGTAATTCCCGTCTCGCCGTCTGCAATAAATTGAAGGCCGATGGATTAAATCAGCGTTTCCCAAGCGGTGAAAAAGACATCCCCCCAGCCATGCCCAAATCAAAAACAGCGCGGGAAGGCCGTACGAAAGTGAGCCGAAAAATCCGAGATGCAGATATGGATGCAATGCAAAGGCGGTGCCGGAAATTGCGACGATGCCCATCAAAACCCAGCTTGGCATCCGAAAAAACAACGGTGCGAGCAGGTAGCAAAAAACTTCGACTGCCAGCGTCCGCAGCGGACCGTTCGCCGGGAGCGACCGAACGAAGAATTCCTGTAAAAAGAACAGGTTGCCAATCACGGTTCCGACGGAGGCCAATTCAAAATGGGCGTTGTAGGTGGAAATCGCAGTGCCCCCAGTGAAGCAAAATGGCAGCAGTGACGCGAGGACGCCAGAAACGTAAAGCGGGTAGATGCGCAGCACGCGCCGGCGGTAAAACCCCTTCTGGTCAGGTCTCCCCACTTTGGCGGAATCCAATACGGGTGTTTTCATTCGAGGCGCGCCGCTGTCACGTGGAGCAGGCGGATTGCATACAGGTTGGCTCCGACCATCATGTTACCTCGAAAATTTACTGTAGCGACGCGGTCAATCCCACTGTTTTTTTCTCCACCGTGCTCCGATATACCGCATTGGCGATTTCCACTGCCCGAAAGCCGGCGAATCCATCTGCGATGGTAGTCCCCGGCCCGCCAGCGGCGAGGGCGATGAAATCGGTCAGTTCCTGACGGAAGGTTTCAATAACCGTGCCCTGCCAGCCGAAGAGTTTTTCCTTGAGAATGTTCATGGGATAAAACGAGCGGCTTCGTTTGGGTGTACCGCCTGGTTTGTCCATGGAAATGAGCACATGCATCATGGGCGCGTAGTAAGCGCGAACCATGCCTCGGTCGCCGTACGCTTCGAGGTAGAAATGATACCCTTTCCACTCCGACCAGCTCGCTTGCAGGGTCGCGACAGTTCCGGTGGAGCTGCGCAACAGCGCAAAACCGTTGTCTTCCGCCCCGGGCAAATTCCAAACTGTGCCAGTAGCGGCTCCGCAGACATCGCGCACATCGCCCAGGACATACGCGGTCAGGTCAATGAGATGAATACCGACATCGAGTAGCGCACCGCCGCCGATCACTTTGGGATCATATTCGGAAGCCGAGCGGAATTGCGACAGTCCTTCGTGTCCGGCGAACGCCCGCACGTGGTTGAGCTTCCCGATGGTTCCGTCTGCAATCGTTTTTTTCAGAAACTGGATTGCGGGGAAATACCGATGATTGAAACCCGTGGTGAGGATTTTCTTGTGGTTTCCTGCCGCCTGCACCATCCGGCGGCAGGCTTCCAGCGAGTTGGCGAGGGGCTTTTCGCAGAGCACATGCTTGCCCGCGGCGAGCGCAGCCAATACGGCCTGCTCGTGAAACTGAGGCGGGGTGCAAACAATGACGGCGTCGACATCGTCCGCTCCCAGCAATTGCTCCAGACCAGCGACAACGCGAGCGCCCGTGGAAGCGGCCAGTTGCGCTGCCGCAGCCTGGTTTACGTCAGTGAGTGCGACCAGTTTGGCGCCGGGAATTTTAGCGAGCGCCTTTGCCCGAAGTTGGCCAATGCATCCGGTGCCAATAAGTCCAAATCTCATGACAATTGATTAGCGACTCCGCAGGTAATCCACCCAGTTGTAAACGACAGCGATGACGTATCCGGCCACGTAGCCGGTGATGAACCCGTACACCAGCCCGAGCAGGCTGCCGAGAAAAGTGACCTTATATCCATAGAAAAACTGCCCCATCAATTGGAGATGTGCGCCCACGTTGGGACCGCCCTTTAGAACCAAAATATTGGTGGCGGTAAAAATTCCGAGGCCAATCAAGATCCCGAAAGTAATACCAAGGACGTGGACATTGAGCCGGATGATCATGCGCAAGGTGGCCTCGTTTTCTTCGAAACGACCGCCGGAAGCGAATGGCGAATTTGTTTTCATTACAAAGAGGTTGGTTTCTCAGTCTGCATTGGGTCGGAGTCAGCGGGTGGAAATTCAGCGCGATCTTTTATGCGGGAGAGAGCCCGCCGGATTTTTTCCTGGCCCATGGCAAGGCGCACGGAAAAATTCCTGATCCCGGCGAAAAGCCATCCAAAGAGATACCCCGCCAGAAATCCTTCTCCCAGTCCGGCCAAAGCTCCCGGCCAGGACACCCCATACCCTGGGAGATACTGCACGAGTAAGCCGAGGGTTTGACCGACATGAATGCCGCCCCTGAGCAATAAAATTCCCGTGGCGCAAAAAAGGCCTCCACCGGTTGCCACTCCAACTGCGGTGCCGAGCGCGACGGGATCCAGCTTGGCAAAGGTGAAGGTCGTCAGCCGGCGTAATGCACCTTGAGCAGAGCCGGAAGATCCGCTGAAAAAACCCACCCAGCTGTATAAATCGTATACAAACCGCCAGAAGGCTGCACCCGCGGCAAAAGCGAGCCCGCGTTTCACATAAAAGAACCGCAGGACAGGAGCGTTCAGGCCCACGAAAAAAATGATCAAAATTAGCGTGAGGACCAAAGACCAAGGATTGAATATACTGGCTGCCAATGTAGCCACCGCTGCCGCCGAGGTCAGTAAGCTCAGGCGGTGGGCGGCATCCAAATTCAAGTCGTTCGTCATTTTGCCACTGCGCCAGAGTTGTCGCCAGAGCAAGCGGGTCCAAGGCGCGCCCCGCAGAAGGATCTCTGTTTTGATCAACCCGTAAGGCGTCCATCGTTTTAGATGGGTGACTTGGAGGGTTTTTTCGACGCGGATGGGATAGCCAGAAGAGAATAACCGATAGCCGAGTTCGATATCTTCGATCGAAGCCCGGAGATAGGTTTCCTTAAATCCGCCCAGTTTTAGAAAAATGTCTCGCCGGATGGCTCCGCAGGCGCCCCAAAACGTAGTCGCTTGATCGGAACCATGCTGGTGAACGTAGTGATGAAGAAGGTTTTTATACTGCGATAGAAAATTGGTGTGATAGGGCGTCTCATCATACGAGCCGATCAATGCGGCCAATTGGGGGTCTCGCAAAAAGACCGCCTCAATCAGACTGAGCGCGTTGGGGCGAATCGTGACATCAGCATCAACAAAAAAAAGGATGTCACCTTTGGCCGCCTTGGCGCCGTGATTCCGGGCTCGGCCCGGGCCACCGTTCTGTTCCAATTTGATGGCGGTCGCGCCGAATTTGGGCGAAATCCGCCATGCCCCGTCGCTTTCCCCATCCGCCACCACGATAATTTCGTCGCCGGGCCGCACCGCCGCGGCTGCTGCTGACAGGCTTGCTTCAAAAGCAGCTCCCCCATTGTAAACGGGGATGATGATCGAAAATGAGAGGGCTGTTTTTATGGTAAAAAATCAGTGAGAGGAGTTCCTCTCGAAAAATTGAAGGTTTTGTTTAAGTAACCTCTGTTGACGGCTGCAATTTGCCCAGAAGAAGCGTAATATGCTCTGCCGGATTTTTTGTTTTGTCGATTGGATAAACAAAGATGGCCGGGATTTTGCTTTTCCATGACATTGAAATGCGACAAACAAATGCCAGACGTTGATGAAAAATCTATCGGAACGCGTGCCAATTTTCAAATCCCTGTTGGAATTGGGCAATCGGAAGGGGATCTGGTGTGCGGCGTTGCTGGCTCTTTTTGCCATCAGTGCATTTGGCTTGCTGGTTGATATTAGAAATACGGCGAAATTTGGAGAGTTCGATCTTCGCAACCGGGTGGTCGGGGCCCGGGTGATGCTGCTGGGCCATAATCCCTATACCGAGCGTTGGCATCCGGGCGATCCGACCACATTACTTGATCCATTCATTGGTTCGACCGGGGCAATCAGCGGCGTCACGGTAACTCCGACGGTGTTGTTCATTCATGCCCTTTTCGCCGATCTGCATTATCGTTACCAGAAATTCATCTGGCTTTTCATTCAGCTCCTCTTGTTTGCCGGAATTGTGGCGATAGCGATCTCACGGGCGGAGAATCCTGAAACGAAAGCGGCCGTACTGTTGGTGGGGGTCATGTGTTCTTGTTCGACCTTTTGGCGGCTGCACGTGGAGCGAGGGCAGGCGTACGTGCTGTTTTCGTTTTTCGCCGTGCTCTATATTTCCAGCTTTGCCTGGCGCACTGTTCACCGTGGCGCAATTGGAGGATTTTTCCTTGGCCTGCTCGTTTGCCTCCGTCCACAGATGGTGGTGCTAGGCCTGCCTCTGCTCGTTTATCGCAAATGGTCTTGTATTGTGGGCTCCGTTGCGGGAATTGCCGTCGGTGTTTTGATGCCTTTGGCGGTATCACACACAGCGTGGCCTGACTATGTCCACGCTATGACGAGGTACGTCCAGCCACCGGCTTCACCAAAAGTTCCGCGCATTGCCCCTCCGTCTTCGTTTGAGCTGCCGGAGGAGGTTGAGGGAATTTACGGCCTTGCTACTTTTGCAAAGTTTGGGGACACGGACACTTCCTTGAAGATGACACTCGTTGAGTTGGGGGTGCCGCAATCCCCGCGTTTATTCTTTGCTCTGTTACTGATCGGCGCCACTGTGTGGCTCGTAACTATTTATCGGATGCACAAGCGTGGCATTCCATTGGATTTTTGCACTGCCAAGAGCTTGGCGCTGGTCTTGTTGATTGAATTGGTTCTGCCCATTAAACGGGGGGAATATAGTAATATGATTTTGGCCATCACGGTACTGATGATTTTTTCCATTCGCTCGCGAATGTCTGCCATTCGAATGTGGGAATGGGGTTTAATCCTTTTGGCATGGTTGTTTTCCGCTCCATTCCCGCCGTGGATGTCGGTAGGATATCGATCCGTGGTGGCGGAACTAATTGGCCCTTGCGCGATTCTTTTCTGGGCGTGGTTTACACCGTGGCGGCAAACCTCTGCGAATGTCCCAATTTCTTCTATTGGTGAAATCGGACCTTTGGGTGCCGGTGGCAAGGTCTGAGCTTCCCAACTGAGCCCTCTTGGATCTCCTTTAAGTAGGAGCTTAGTTTTTGGGCATATTTTTGGAATTAAGTAACATGCGTAATGATAAATTGTTTAGACTCCGCGGCGGACTCGATTTGCGAGTTACACTGTAGGTTACAGATCTCCGGATGGGTCTATCTGATCTCTGCACAAGGGTTTATGCATATGGTTAGCTTTTATCCAGTGTGATGTGTCGATTTCTTTGACAATTTTTTCTTTATTCACTTGGCCCAAGAGAAACGGATTTTATTTAAATCGTTCCAAATAAGATAGTTATCTATTTTATCTGATCTTTGGCATACTTGGTGCCACATACGATGGCGTAGTCTAAACACATTTCTACTACAGCAACAGATCACCAAAAATATCATGAAACACTCATTCCTTAAAATCGCCTCTGCTGTGCTGCTCGCTTTTGCGATCAACAGCGTCGCCGTCGCTGATCCAATCAGCGGTGCCATCACCTTTGCTGGTGGGTGTTACCCTCGATACTGCCTCGGCTGGCACTGCAACCAAAGTTACCTCGTGGAACAATGCTAAGGTGCAGAGCACCGCGGGCGATTTCTCCGTGCTGGCTCTGAACACGCCTGTGACCTTTATGGCTCCGTGGAGCTTTACCTCAGGAGCAGTCAATAACCTGTGGTCCGTTGGTGGATTCAGCTTCGACTTGGTTTCGTCTTCCATCATATTCCAAGGCGCTGGCGCGGTAGTTGTTGGGGGAACGGGCTGGTTCAATGGTCCCGGCCTCACCTCGGCTTTGGGTGACTGGTCCTTCACCAGCCAGAATCCATCCGCAAAGGCTGTGTACTCGTTCTCGGCCAGTCAGCAGGTCCCGGAAGTCTCAGTGGCCACTTCAAAACCAGCCAGTTATGGCCACTTCAAAACCGGCCACGCTGAGTGTGGATTGGTGATAGGATGGGTTAGGTTGTAATCAAGCTGGATCGCTTGAGGGTGGAGTGAATGAGGGCCGACGATTAGTCGGCCCCGGTCTTGGCTTTATGGCGTTTGGTCACGGCGTCCTTGAGCCGGTAGCTCTGGCCAGTGATGGGGATGATCATTGCGTGGTGCAGGAAGCGATCGAGGATCGCGGAGGCGGTGGGCACGTCCTGGAGTAACTTGCCCCAGTCCTCGGTCGGACGGTTACTCGTCATGATCGTGGATTTGTTTTCGTAACGGCGCATGATGATCTCGAAGAGATATTCCCCCGCATGTTTGGGCAGTTGTTTGAGTCCCATGTCGTCGATGATGAGAAGATCAGGTTTTAGGTAATGCCGCAGGGTTTTGTCCCGCTGTTGCAATGCTTCCTCGGCGAGGAAATCGGCCACGACATCAAAGATGGAGCGGTAGCGCACCACGAAGCCCTGCTTGATCGCTTCGTAGCCGATGGCCTGAGCGAGGTGCGTTTTGCCGACGCCCGGAGGTCC
>JANYDX010000209.1 GCA_025363395.1 Verrucomicrobiota bacterium | reverse complement strand
GCCCTCATTCCGCGCAAGTCCGCCCGTCTCCTGGCCAAGACGCTCAAGAGCGCCGTGGCCAACGCCGAGAACAACAACAGCATCTCCGCCGACCAACTAGTCGTGCACCGCGCGCTCATCGAGAATGGTCCGGTGCTGAAGCGCTTCAAAGCTGGCGCCAAAGGCTCGGCCAAACCCCGCGTCAAGCGCATGTCACACCTGCGCATCATCCTTTCCGACGGCAAATCCAACTAACTCCTACCATGGGACAAAAGACCAACCCAACAGGCTTCCGCCTAGCCGTCCGCCGCAACTGGCAGTCACGCTGGTTCGCGCGCAAGAAGGATTTCGCCAAGCTGCTCCACGAGGATCAGGTCATCCGGACCACACTCATGGAAAAGCTCAAGCAGGCCTCAGTGCCGCGCATCTTCATTGAGCGCGCCGGCAACCGCGTCCGCGTGAAGATTTTCACCGCCCGCCCTGGTATTGTCATCGGCAAGAAAGGTCAGGAGGTCGAGAATATGAAGGCCCAGCTCGCCAAGCTGACCGGCAAGGAAGTCCTGCTCGACATTCAGGAAGTAAAGAAGCCTGAAATTGAAGCTCAGCTCGTGGCTGAAAACGTGGCCCTCCAGCTTGAGCGCCGCATCGCTTTCCGCCGTGCGATCAAGAAATCCATCCAGATCGCGATGTCGCTCGGTATCGACGGTATCAAGATTCAGTGCTCCGGCCGCCTCGGTGGCGCCGACATTGCCCGCCGCGAATGGCAGCGTCAGGGCCGCATCCCGCTGCAGACATTGCGCGAGAACATCGATTACGGCTTTGCCGAAGCCCAGACCGTCTGGGGCAAGATCGGTGTCAAATGCTGGATCTGCAAAAAAGACGAATCCAACTAACCTGTTTACCCGGCTCCAAGCGTAACGCTTACCGCCCACTGTTCCCATGGCTCTCCAACCCGCACGTACTAAATACCGCAAGTCGATGAAAGGCTCCCGCGCTGGCAATGCCAAGCGCGGCAACACTCTCGCCTTCGGCGAATTCGGCCTGCAGTCCCTGTCCCGCGGTCCTATGACCGGTCAGCAAATCGAGGCGGCCCGCGTCACCATCGCGCGCCACTTGAAGCGCAAGGGAAAGCTCTGGATTCGTGTATTCCCCCACAAGCCCGTGACCAAGAAGCCGCAGGAAGTGCGCATGGGTCAGGGTAAGGGCCCGGTTGAATTCTACGTCGCAGTCATCAAGCCAGGCGCCGTCCTCTTCGAGCTCGCCGGTGTTTCCACCACGATCGCGCGCGAAGCCTTCCGCCTCGCCGACGCCAAACTGCCATTCCGCTGCCGCTTCATCGTCCGCGAAGGCACCGCTGCCTAATTTAACCGGAGAACGACTGTCATGACTTCCAAAGAAATCCGCGAACTCGCTCCCGCCGAGATCACCACCCAGCTCCGCGAGACCCGCGAGAAGCTCCTTCAGCTCCGTCTGCGCAAGCACACCGGCCAGGTTGAAAAACCCCATCTGCTCCGCGAATACCGCAAGGATATCGCCCGCTTGGAGACCATCCTCAAGCAGAAGAACACCCCGAAGGCCGCCTGAGTCCACTTGGCGCTCTAACCGCTCACTATCATGTCCACTCCCGTACGTAACAACCGCCGCAAGACGCTGATCGGTTTCGTCAGCTCCAAGATGGGCGACAAATCCGTCAAGGTCACCGTCCCTTACAAGACGCCGCATCCGCTTTACCACAAGGTCATCAACCGCAAAACCGTTCTCCATGTCCACGACGAGAAGAACGAGACCAAGGTCGGTGACAAGATTGAGGTCATGGAAACCCGTCCGCTCAGCCGGCTGAAGCGCTGGCGCGTCATCCGCGTCGTGGAAGCCTCCGTGGGCCTGGACATCATTGCCGTCACCGAGAAGGACGTCGCCGAGGCCGTACCGACCAAGACCACCAAGGCCAATAAAGCCTAACCCTCGCACAAGGAACTACCACCATGATCCAGATGCGTTCAATTCTCGATATCGCCGATAACACGGGCGCGCGCCGCGCGTCCATGATCGGCAAGATCGGGCATCCCTCCCGCTACGCCCACGTCGGTGATATCATCACCATTAACATCAAGGAAAGCAGCACCGATGCCACCGTGAAGAAGGGTGAGGTCGTCAAGGCCGTCATCGTTCGCACGAAGGCCGCGCTGCGCCGCTCCGACGGCAGCTACCTCCGCTTTGATTCCAACGCCGTGGTCATCATCGGCGAAGACGGCAATCCCAAGGGGACCCGTATTTTTGGCCCGGTCGCCCGCGAGCTCCGTGCCAAGAATTACATGAAGATCATCTCGCTCGCTCCGGAGGTTCTCTAACATGGCCCAGAAATTTCACATCAAACGCAACGACGCCGTCGTTGTCATCGCCGGTGCCCACAAGGGCAAACAGGGCAAGATTCTCGAGATCCGTTCTGCCAAGAACCGCGCAGTCGTTGAAGGCGTCGCGATGATCAAGCGCCACCTCAAGAAGTCCGCGGAAAATCCCCAGGGCAAGATCGCCGAGCGCGAAGGCACGATCCACGTATCGAACCTGATGCTCCTCTCGCGTTTCGAGCAATCAAAGCGCACCAAGGCGCCGGCCGCCGCGACCACCGCCAAAAGCTGAACACGCCGTGCGCATCGACCCGATGCGCCGTGCTGATCCCATTTAATCGAACTACTCAACCTTCGCATCCGGCTCGGAAACCCGGTCGCACTCATGAGCAAAAAACTCACTCCCCTTCAGAAACATTACACCGAGACGGTCGTGCCCGCCTTGACCACCGCTCGCGGCTACAAGAACGTCCATCAGGTCCCCAAGCTTGAGAAGATCGTTCTCAACACCGGCATCGGTGCCGAAGCCGACAAGACCATCATCGCGGACACGGCCCGCGACATGGGGCTGATCGCCGGCCAGAAGCCGGTGCTCAACCGCTCGAAGAAGGCTATCGCCAACTTCAAGTTGAAGCCCAACCAGATCACGGGCTGTCACGTCACGCTTCGCGGCGAGAACATGTGGCATTTCTTCATGCGCCTGCTCGCGGTCGCGCTGCCCACGATCCGTGACTTTCGCGGCGTGCCGAACAAGCTCGATGGCCAGGGCAATTACACGATCGGCATCACCGATTTCACCATTTTCCCCGAGATCGTGGTGGAGAACAACAAACGCCAGATGGGCCTCGACATCACTTTCGTGACATCTGCTGTGAATGATGACGAAGGCCGCGAATTTCTGAAACTCATGGGCATGCCTTTCCGCCGTATTGATCCGGTGCCCGCCAAGACAACCACCGCCGCCTAACCTTATCGCGCCATGCCGAAAACATCCGCCATCGAACGCAACAAGAAGCGCATCCGTCTCACCGAGAAGCACGCGGTTAAGCGCGCCGAGTTGAAGGCCATCCTCGCCAATCCTACGACCACGGACGAGGAGTTCTTCGCCGCCCAGAAAAAGCTCGCGAAACTGCCGCGTAATTCTTCCAAAGTCCGCATCCGTAACCGCTGTTCCCTGAGCGGCCGGCCCCGCGGCTTCCACCGTCGCTTCGGCGTCTCCCGTATCACGCTCCGTGAGCTCGCGCTCGCAGGCAAGATCCCCGGCGTCACGAAGTCCTCATGGTAAACCACTTTCCCGCCGGAAGTCGGATATGATCCGACGGGCAATCCAACCAACATCCATCCATGACAGATCCAATCAGTGATTTTCTGACCCGCCTCCGCAATGCGTCGAAGGCCGGTCTCGCCGAATGCGCCATGCCGCACTCCCAAATGAAGGAGAGCCTTGCGAACATTCTCAAAAACGAGGGCTTCATTCGCAATGTCGCCACCGGCACCGACGAGCGCGGGCACAAGACCGTGGTCGTCACCATGAAATACGTCGATAGCGCCCCGGTCATCACCGGCCTGAAGCGTTCCTCGACTCCCGGCCGCCGGATGTATTCCGGCTATTCCGAGATTCCCCGCGTTCTGAACGGACTCGGCATCTCCATCATTTCCACGTCCAAAGGGCTCATGAAGGACCAGGACGCGCGTCGTAATAAACTCGGCGGCGAACTCGTCTGCACCGTTTGGTAAGGAGCATCACACCATGAGCAGAATCGGCAAACAACCAGTCCCCATTCCCGACAAGGTCAAAATTGACATCAAAGGCACCACCGTGCTCGTCGAAGGACCCAAGGGCAAAGTGCAAAAAACTTTCGCGTCCGTCGTGAAGATTGAGAAGAAAGACAACACGGTTGTCGTCTCGCCTTCTGATGAGACCCGCTTTTCCCGGGCCATGTTCGGCACGGCCCGTTCCGTGATCGCCGGCATGGTCAAGGGCGTGAGCGTCGGCTATCTCAAGGAGCTTGAAATCCAAGGCGTCGGCTTCAAGGCCAACCTCAAGGGCAAGCACCTCGACCTGGCGCTCGGCTATTCGCACCCCATTCTCCACGAGATTCCCGAGGGCATCAAGGTCACCGTCACCGATCAGACCAAGCTGAAGATCGAGGGCGCGGACAAGCAGCTCGTCGGGCAGGTCACCGCAGAAATTCGCGCTTACTATCCGCCGGAGCCATACAAAGGCAAGGGCGTGCGCATCGTTGGCGAGCACGCTGAGCGCGTTCGTCGCAAGGAAGGCAAGACCGTCGCCTAACCGCACCACCACCCATGAAAACAGTTTACAAAGCTCAGCTCCTCCAGAAGCGCAAATGGCGCATCCGCAAACTGGTGAACGGCACGGCCGTCCGCCCGCGCCTCAGCGTCAAGTTCTCCGGCAAGCACATCTACGCGCAGGCTGTCAACGACGACGCCGGCACAACCCTCGTGTTCCTTTCGACGCTCGATCCCGAGACGCGCAAATCGAATGTGAAGGGCAACGTTTCCGGCGCCAAGTCGCTCGGGGTTGCTTTCGCCGCCAAGGCCAAGGCCGCCGGCATCACTGCTGTGGTGTTTGACCGCAACGGTCGTCTTTATCACGGTCGCGTGAAAACCTTCGCCGACGCCGCCCGCGAAGGTGGCCTCCAGTTCTAATCTCCGCCCATGAATTACAATTCCACCCGCTCGTCCTCCGGTCCTCGCTCGAACAATGATTCGGCCGAGCCTGGCATGTTTGAGAAAGTAGTTTTCATCAACCGCTGTGCCAAGGTCGTGAAGGGCGGCCGTCGCTTCAGTTTCTCGGCTCTCTCCGTCGTCGGTGACGGCAAGGGCAATGTCGGCATCGGCTATGGCAAGGCCAACGAAGTGCCTGATGCCATCAAGAAATCCACCGAGTCCGCCAAGAAACGCATGGTTTCCGTGAAGCTCAAGGGCAGCACGATCCCACACGAGGTTCTCGGCGAATATGACGGCGGCAAAGTGTTTCTCCGTCCCGCTTCCACGGGTACCGGCCTCATCGCCGGCGGCGGCGTCCGCGCCGTCCTCGAAGCGGCCGGCGTCCATAACGTGCTTACCAAGTCGATGGGTTCCAAGAATCACATCGCGGTCGTGCACGCTACGCTTAACGGCCTCCGCAAGCTCCGCTTGGAAGAAGACTTCAAGGCCCTCCGCGCCTAATTCAGTATAAATCCGAGTCGTCTCCCCTTTGCGGGAGACGGCGCCAAAAGCAGGAATTAATAAAATGCGTCTCCATAATCTCACGAATACTCCCGGTGCCGTGCACCGCAAGAAGCGCGTCGGCTGCGGCGAAGGCGGCGGCCACGGCAAGACCTCCACCCGCGGTGGCAAGGGTCAAAG
>JANYDX010000180.1 GCA_025363395.1 Verrucomicrobiota bacterium | reverse complement strand
TGAGTAAGTTCGCCGGCGCGCGCTGCGGTGGTCGCGTCTTCCCACATCAATGCGATTTTCAAGGCTTCCCGGTGAGCGGTCTTTTTGGTCGAACGCATCACCACGCGACCGGTGGCGTCGCGAAATTTGGCCATCCAGTAGGGCGAGTTCGGTTTCTTGCACAAACAGGGCATGGAATCGTGGACAAAAAGTTCTACCAAAAGTTCTACCTTTCACCCGTGTTTGCCGGTGTTCACCGATGCGTCAAGTGCTGATGATGAACAACTAATACATCAGTGAACGCACTCAACCGAAACTCCTGCTCTATCCATTGGAGCGGGGACTAACCCTGTTTCTAAACAGGCTCTCGGCCTCATGTGGCCAAACGGAAAATGCCCGTTGACAGTGGAAGGTGGAATCCCAACCTTTCGAATCCCTTTTTTAATCATGAGCAGCACAGAACCAAAGCCAGCAACGCAGACTCTCACGCCCCAGCAAATTCCGTTCACCAGCCCGCAGCTGATGAGCAAGTTCATCACCGACACGGGCAAGATTCTGCCGCGGAAATACACGCATTTGTCGGCCAGGGAACAACGCAACATTACATCGCAGATCAAGAGCGCACGCAATCTGCTCACGATGCAATAAAGGCATTACCCTAAACCACTTTCAGCCGGAGCGTTCGCTCCGGCTTTTTTGTCGCCTCATTTCGTGAAGACCAGGACCTATTCCCCGACGCCGGCCAATCTGCGCCGACTCGCCACCGCCTTGCAGGGCGGCGCACTGGTCGCAATCCCCACTGAGACGGTCTACGGTCTCGCCGCCCATGCCCTCGACGCTTCCGCCTGCGAGAAAATTTTTAAAGCCAAGGGCCGCCCGGCTCACGATCCATTGATTGTGCATGTGCTCGATCTGGCGCATGCGGAATTGCTGGCGGAATTTAACTACACCGCGCGCAAACTGGCCCGCCAATTCTGGCCCGGGCCGCTCACTCTCGTCCTCCCCAAAAAGCCGTGCGTGCCGGAAATCGTGACGGCCGGCCGCGACACCGTTGCGCTCCGCTCCCCGGCCCATCCGCTGACCCGCCGGCTGCTGCGGCTCGCCCAAATTCCACTCGCCGCACCCAGCGCCAATCTCTTTGGGTATGTCAGCCCCACCTCGGCCGCTCATGTGCTCGATGGCTTGGCCGGCAAGATTCCGCACATCCTCGACGGGGGTTCATGCCGCGTGGGCGTTGAGTCGACCATTCTCGATCTCACCAATGCAAATCGCCCCCGAATTTTGCGCCCGGGTATGGTTACCGCGCAGGAACTGGAAAAATTCATCGGCACCAAGGTTGCCGAAGCCGCGACCCGTCTGCGCCGTTCCAAGAAGACCGGTTTGATCGCGCCCGGGATGTTGCCGCAGCATTACAGTCCGCATACTCCGCTGATTATCAAAGACGGCTGGACCAAGTTGCCGGCGAACACTGCGGGAATATTTCTGCGCAAGCCGGCTGGTTCAATCGTCGCCGAAGCCTACTGGCTGAGCGCGCGGGGTTCCCTGGCCGAAGTCGCCCGCAATCTCTATCGCGTCCTTCGCCAAGCCGACAACGCCAGCCACCACCAGATTTGGATCGAAACATTGCCGGCCGATTCCGGCGGATTGGCCGCGGCCATCAACGACCGGGTGCGGCGGGCCGCAGCGAAGCGGTAATCGGCCACCCGCCCAAAGATCGGACCGCGCGGCGCGGATCGAAATCTACGCGCTGCCAGTCTAAGGTCACACCCTGCTCTTCAGGACCTCCGCGAGCGCTCCAATCAATCGTTCGTTCTGGGCGCGCGTGCCGACCGTGATACGCAGCCATTCGGGCAAGCCATACGGTTTCACCGGACGGGTGATGATGCCGCGCTGCTGCAATTCATTGAAAACCCACATGCCGTCCCCCACTTTGGCGAGCAGGAAATTTCCGGCGCCTGGCACAAATTCCACACCGAATTTTTTCAGCGCCGTCTCCAATTGCAGCATGCCCGCCCGGTTTTCAGCGATACACGTGGCTACGAATTCGTGATCGTCCAGCGCCGCCATCGCCGCCGCCACGGCCACACCGTTGACGTTGAACGGCTGGCGCGCGCGTTGCACAATCGCGATCAACTCCGGAGCGGCATAGCCATAGCCCACCCGCAACGAGGCGAGCCCGTAGATCTTTGAAAAGGTTCGCAGGCAAATCACCTTGTGCCCGGCCGCGATCAAAGGCCGCAAATCGGGCGCATGCTCGGCATATTCCGCATAAGCTTCGTCGAAGACTAAAATCGCGTGCGGCGGCAGGGCGCGCACGAGCGCCTCGACTTCCGCGGCCGTATTCGAAGTCCCGACCGGATTGCTGGGACTGCCGAGGAAAATCAACCGCGTGCGCGGAGTCACCGCCGCGGCCAGGGTCGGCAAATCCTGCCGCATGTTGACCAGCGGGACTTCCACCGGCTTCGCGCCAAACATCAACGTGACCAGCTTGTACACGATGAACGACGACTGGTGCATGACGCACTCCGCGCCGGGAGATAAAAAAGCGTGGCCCATGAGCTCGAGGATCTCGTTGGAGCCATCGCCAATGATAAACTGGTCCATGCCCAGGCTCCATTTCTGCGCCAGCTTTTGCCGCAGCGCATAATAACCGCCGTCAGGATAAAGGTGGGCTTCGCGCAAGGCCCGTTCTCCCGCCGCCACCGCCTTGGGCGAAGGGCCGAATGGATTTTCATTCGAGGCCAGTTTGATGATGCCGGCGGGGTCCAGCCCCAGCTCACGCGCGACCTGGTCAATGGGCTTTCCGGCCTCATAAACTGGCTGGGTCAGGATTCCCTGGTTGGCGAGCTCGGCGAAAGTCATGCCGGCAGACCACCGGCTTGCCGGCTCCAACTCAAATCAAAATCTTCCCAGGTCCGGAATCAGCGCTTCGGAAGGCGGCTGTCCACGTGCACCCATTTCATGCCGGCGGCTTCAGCCGCCTGGATACCCGGCACCGCATCCTCAAACACCAGACATTTTTCCGGTGCGACTCCCATTTTCTTGGCGGCCAGCAGGAACATTTCCGGCGAAGGCTTGCCGTGGGTCACATCCTCCGGTGTCACCACGACGGGGAAGAGATCGGCCAGTTTCATCAATTGCAAAGTATGCGTCACCACCACCTTCGGGCCACCCGAGGCCACACTGAGGGGGAACCGGCCGTGCATCTTGCGGGCGAAGGTCACCACCGGTTCGATGTATTTCATCTCCGACATCATCTCAGTGAAGAGCGCTTCCTTTTCATGAAACACTTTATCCACATCGATCAGGAGACCGTAGTGCTTCGCAAATACCGCTGCGACGCGCAGCGTCGGCATTCCGCCGAGCGAATAAAACAGATCCTCGCTAAGTTCTTCCTTCAAACCCGCGCGTTGCATCGCGCGATTCCAAGCCCGGAAATGCAGTGGCATCGTGTCCACCAAGGTGCCGTCGAGATCGAAAATATAAGCGGCAAAATCGCCGGCGGGAATGTCCAGTTTCATGGGAAGAGGGTTCACGGTGCCCAGCGACCGCCGCTTGGCAAATAAATCCTCCCTCCGACCAAAATCTCTCTTCGCCGGGACCACCCAGAAGGATTTAACCCCGAAGAACACGCCTCACGCGAAAGGATGAGATTGAGTCGGAATTCTCTACTCCAGTACAAACAAGGTTTAGTGCCTCCCTCCAACGCATGCCTTCGATTCCTTGGCCTTCGTTTCGCGTGTTTCGGGTAACCGCTGATTGCGTGGTTCGGCGGAGCACCTACCGTGAGGCCGGGGGCAAACGGCGTTTCCAAGCCACTGCCACCGTCACGAGCGCAATCAGCGCCGGCACTTCGACCAGCGGACCCACCACCGCCGCAAAGGCCGCGCCCGATGCCAGGCCGAAGACTCCGACCGCCACCGCGATCGCCAGTTCGAAATTGTTGCCCGCCGCCGTGAAGGCCAGCGTCGCCGCCCGGGGATAATCCGCACCCGTGCGCACGCCGAGCCAGAACGTGGCGCTGAACATAAGGCCGAAATACACCAGGAGCGGCACCGCGATGTGCAGCACATCGAATGGGATCCGCAGCACCGCATCGCCTTTGAGGCTGAACATGACAAAGATCGTGAAAAGCAGCGCGATCAGCGTGAGCGGGCTGATGCACGGGATAAATTTCCCGTCATACCACGCGATGCCCGCCGGCCCGCGTCGCAACCCGCGCCGTCCGAGCCAGCCGGCAAAAAAGGGCAGCCCGAGATAGATAAAAACACTCTGCGCCACGCTGCCGATGGTGATGCTCGACAAATCCAGGGCACCGAGATCGACGCCCACCAGCGGCGGAAGCACCTTGAGAAACAGCCAAGCCAGCGGTGCAAAAAACACGACTTGAAACAACGCATTGAACGCCACCAGGCCCGCACAGTATTCGCGACTGCCGCCGGCGAGATCATTCCACACGATCACCATTGCGATACACCGGGCCAGGCCGATCAGCACCAGGCCGGCGAAATACTCCGGCTGGTTGCGCAGGAAAATCACCGCCAGCGCGAACATCAGCAGCGGTCCAACGAGCCAGTTGAGCACCAGCGACAGCCCGAGGACCCGCTTGTCACGGAAGACATCGCGCAATTCCTCGTAGTGCACCTTCGCCAGTGGCGGGTACATCATGATGATCAGACCGAGGGCAATCGGCACCGAAGTCGTGCTCACACTCCACGCCGTCAGCATCCGGGGAATCGCCGGCAGGAAACGCCCGGCGAGCACGCCCGCCGCCATTGCGAGAAAAATCCAGACGGTGAGATAGCGGTCCAGAAAGGACAGCCGCTGGGCAAGAGGCGCGGACATGGGATGATCGCGAGGAAAAGTTCCGGGTTAAACCCGCGCGGCCTTCAGCTGGTCGCGCCGGCCTTCGGCGTAAGCGGTGAACACCCGGCGAATCTCATTGCGCACGCGCCGGAAAACCGCGCGCTGTTCCTCCGTGGTGCCGGTGGCATGGGCCGGATCATCAAACGGCCAGTGATGGCGGTTCACCTGGCCGGGGAAAATCGGACAGGCTTGATCGGCATTGCCGCACACGGTGATGACGGTCTCAACCGGGCGGTCTATGAACTCTTTCATGTGCTTGGACTGGTGGCCCGAAATATCGATGCCGATTTCGTGCATAACCTCGATAGCCAGCGGATGCACGTAGCCGGCGGGCTTGGACCCGGCGCTCGCAACTTCGAAGAGCTCCCCGGCGACCGAACGCAGCACACCTTCGGCGAGGTGGCTGCGGCAGGAGTTGCCGGTGCAAAGGACAAGAACAGTGGGCTTGGGCGTACTCATGGGAAAATGTCCGGAAAGGATTTCAGCAGCAACCGGCGGTAGCCGCACCGCGCGAGGACGGCACGCAGATTTCCTTGGCGAGGCAGTCCGTATGTTTTTTGCCAAGCTGAATCACCAATCGATCCGCTTCCGAGACGGCCGACAGGACTTTCAGTTGAACCACATTGCACGCCTCGTATTCGAGCTCCACCGGCAAGTCCTCGCCGCGCAAAACAGGTTCGGCATGCACGAGGGCCTCGAGGAGTTTGCCACCGGTGATGCGGTGGTCGACATCGTCGCCCACCCAAGTCTGCAAAAGACAACCCACCACCCGGCGCACCGTGCCGCCGCAATCCACGAAGTCCCGCTGCACTCGTCCCACTTCGGACACGTGGAAATGCGCCTCGATCGGTTCGCCGTCAGGCCAGATCACTGTGATCGGCAATTCGGAGGCAACCGTCAGGGCGGCGCGCAGGTCGGAAACGGTCAACGCGGGGTTTTCTGCAATCGGGTCATTCATGTTCATGATAAATTCAACAACAGCGCCCTCGAGCGCCGGTGCGCCGCACAGCGGCGACTGGCGCACAGGCGAGGTCGACCTTGCGCAGCCGTGCGAGATCGCGGCGGAAGACGGCTTCTTCCGCCGCGCAATCCTGCAGGCAGGCGAGGTTGGCGCGGAGTTCGCGCGAGGGCTTGAAGGGCAGTTCGTAGATCATCCAGCTGCCCTGGCGTTCGACGTCCACCAGCCCGCGGGCGCGCAGGTAGGCCAGGTGCTTGGAAATCTTCACCTGCGGTTCGCCAAGAATTTCCTGGAAGTGGCAGACACACAGCGGGCCATGGGAGAGCAGGTTCAACAGCCGCAGCCGGGTGCGGTCACACAGACACTCATAGATTTTCAGCAGCTCCATGACAGAAACATATACCTGCAAAGGAATATGAATCAAGCGGCGATTTCGTGCGTGATGGAAATGTAACCTCGGGTTGGAGTGGATAAATCAATCCCCACAGCAGACGGTCTTAGCACGAGAGCCGCCGCGACCTCGCGACATTTTTCCTACTGAACCACGGCGGCTCCGCCGTGGTTCCGGAAAATTTCCGTCTTAGCGACGGCCGCCACGAGTGAGCCGGCTCTTGGGCTTCTCGGGGGCGAGCTGCGGCATGCCACCGCCGTCGAAGATCCCGGAGTAGGTGTAGTTAAAACCCTCCACCTTCTTCCACTCGATCGTCATACCGACAAAGCGCTCGATGGAACGGGCATCGCGCCACGTTTCCTCGGTGACGAGGGTAAATGCGTCGCCGGTCTTCTGCGCCCGGCCGGTGCGGCCGATGCGGTGGACGTAATCCTCGGGATTTTCCGGGACGTCGAAATTGATCACGTGGGAAACGTCGGCGATATCAAGACCGCGGGCGGCCACATCGGTGGCGACGAGCACTTCGAATTTGCCGGACTTGAAACCTTTCAAAGCGTCGGTGCGTTCCTGCTGGCTGCGATCGGCGTGCATGACGGCACAGGTGTGGCCCGCCTGCGTCAGACGGCTGGCCACATAGTCGGCGCCGGACTTCGTCCGCGAAAAGATGATCACACTCTTGTAGTGGGTCTGCTCCAGAAGATGGGCGAGCAGATCAAATTTCTGCGCCTGCACCACGGGATAGAATCCATGGGAGACGGTCGAGGCGGTCGAACGCTCGCGGCTCACGGCGATCTTGAACGGATCGCGGAGGGCCCAGGAGGCCAGCTGCTCGATCTCGGGCGGCAGGGTCGCGGTGAAAAAAAGTGTCTGGCGGTTCTTCGGCACTTTTTGGACAATGCGTTTCACGTCGGGCAGAAAACCCATGTCGAGCATGCGGTCGACTTCGTCGAGGACGAGGATGTCGATGTTATCGAGGCGGATTTCGCCCTGCTCCATGAAGTCCAGCAAACGGCCCGGGGTCGCGGCGAGGATATCCATGCCGTGGGCGAGATCCTCGCGTTGTTTGCCATAGCCCACGCCGCCGTAGACCACGGTCACCCGGAGATCGGTGTACTTGGAAAAATTCTTGAACGCCTCCTCGACCTGCACCGCGAGTTCGCGGGTGGGTTCAAGGATCAAAACCCGCATCGCGCCGTGCTGGGCGAGCCGGTGCAGGATGGGCAGCGCGAAGGCCGCCGTTTTGCCGGTGCCGGTCTGGGCTGATCCGATGACATCTCGACCGCTCAACACCACTGGAATAGCCTGCGCCTGAATCGGGGTGGGGCTTTCGTAGCCCATTTGTTGCACACCATAAGCAATCCGGTCGTTAAGACCGAGCGCGGTGAATGCTGTATCCATTTTCGGCACCTCCGGGAGGGGTTTGGGAGCGTGCGTGGCCCGGGGCGCGTGGGGTGCAGGGCGGGACGCAGCAAGACCAGTCTTGGAGTGAGCGGGTGCTTGGGCGGACGCAGGATGACGCGCCGGGCCGGCGGCCTTGGGCGCATGCGAGCCACTCCGTCTTTCGTGACGTTGATCACCGCTCTTGGGCGCGTGCTTTACGGTTTTGGGGGCCGGTTTGGTCTCTGGACGCTTGTCGTCCTTGGTGAAACTCTGCCGGATTTTGGAAATAATCTTACGCAGCATGGAATAATTAACCTTTCATATCGGGTTCCCGCGACCGCATTGCAATCCCGCATCTTCCTCCGACGGGCCGATCACCTCCTCCAGGCCTGCCGCCCGGCCTGCTCTCCCAGGGGCGTAAAGGACAACCGGGCACGGCCCAAATGACTCATCCGAATCATGATCTCACTCAGCCCTTTGCCTTAATTTGCGACCGAATCCCCAATTGGGTTATTAACTGTGACCCGATCGAACCGAACGGGCGGCGAGGGTTTCTTCCAGCACCCGACGCAACTGACCCAAGTCGTAGGGCTTCGGTAAAATGCTTTGAAAGCCATGCGATCGGTAGTTGGCCATCACCGGATCCTGCGAATAACCGCTGGAAACGACCGCCAGCACGTCGGGATCAATTTTTTGCAACAATTCCAGGGCCTCCCGGCCCCCCACGCCGCCAGGCACAGTGAGGTCCATGACCACAATGTCGAACGGCCGTTTTGCCCCCCGGGCTTCCTGATATTTCCGGACCGCTTCCGCGCCGTCGACTGCGACTGCACACTCCACATTCAGCCGACGCATAAACGCCTGAGCCATGTCCCGAATCGGCTTTTCGTCATCCATAAACAGTACGCTGGCCTGCATCGGCAAACCGGCGATTTTTTCCACGACTTTTTCTATGGCCGGGTGCGTTGCCGCCGGCAGCCAGAGATGGAAAGTGGTGCCCAGGCCCAGCCGGGACTCCACCTCGATCAGCCCCTGGTGTTTCTTAACGATTGAGTAAACCGTCGCCAGCCCAAGTCCGCTCCCCTGCTGTTTGGTCGTAAAGTAAGGATCGAATATCTTGGAAAGATGCTCGGCGGAAATTCCGGTGCCCGAATCCGCGACGGACAGGTGCACATAACGACCCGGCGGCAGCGGCAGGCTGCCCGCCGCCTCTGCAATCACCTTGTTGTCGGCGGAGACTCGCACGATCCCGCCTTCGGGCATGGCTTGCACGGAATTGATCACCAGGTTCTGCACGACCTGGCCAAGCTGGCCCTTGTCGGCATTCGCGGGCCAGAGATCCTCCGCGAGGCGGAACTCCGCGCGCGCCTTGGCGCCATGGAGCGCAAAGTCAGCGGTCTCCCGCACCAACTCGGACAAATTCACAGAAGCGCGCACGGGTTCGCCTCCCTTGGAAAAAGTGAGCAACTGCTGCGTCAAATCCCGCGCGCGCATCGCGGCCCGCTTCGCCTCGCGCAACATTCCGGTACCCGGCCGCTCTTCGCCCACATCCATCTCGGCCAGGCTGATGTTACCGAGCACGGCGGTCAGGATGTTATTGAAATCGTGGGCAATGCCACCGGCGAGAATCCCCACCGCCTCCAGCTTGGAAGCGCGTTGCATTTCTTCATCCAGGCGCCGGTGCTTGGTGATATCCGAAACAAACCCCTCAAAATAGAGCTTCCGGCCCTGCTGGTCGCGAACGATGCGGGCATTCTCGGAAATCCAGATGGTGGTTCCGTCGCGGCAACGCACCTCCGATTCAAAGTTGGTCAGAAAATCCCCGTTGGCGATCTGGGATAAAAATATCTCCCGCCGGCCGGGCTGCACATAAAAGGGCCGGTCTCTTTTGTTCAAATCGTAGTCGATGAGCTCGCGGGTGGAATCAAATCCCAGCATCCGGACCAGCGCGGGGTTCACCGCGATAAACCGGCCCTCCGGCGTCGAACGGTAAATGCCGCCGACCGCGTTTTCAAACAGCTCCCGGTAACGAACCTCGCTCTCCTGCAACGCCCGCCCGGCCGCCAGTTTTTCCGTGACATCGACCAGCAGGGTCTGGGTGCGACGGAACAGAGGCTTTCCGCCTTCATTTTCCATGCGCCAGTTAAAGGCGAGCATGCGGAGCTGCCCATCGAGCCGCCTCACCTCGATCTCTCCCTCCGTGGCAAACTCGCCATTCCAAATGCGGACGATGATCCCGCAACGGGTCGCCACCGTCTTTTCAGTGAACACCTCCCGGATGCGGGCCATCATGTCCTGTTTCGACGCCGCGCCGAGAAGTTTTACTGTAGTCTCATTCACGTCCATCAACGGCAATCGCCGGAGCGCCTCACTCCGGGCGCCCGGGTTAGCCGCAAAATAATCCGCGAGATCCGTCACCCCCTCTCTCCGCAATTGTTCCAGCCATGGCTTCAATTCCGAACTGTCGAACTCCACAATGGCGAGGGGTGACTGTTCAAACAGCTGCCGGAAGCGGGCCTCACTTTCGCGCAGGGCGCGACCTGCCTCGTGAATTTCCGTGAGATCCGTATAGACGAGCTGCGTCCGCGAATAATCGGGTCGGCCATTACTGAGTGGCGCCGACCAATTGACCAGCGAATCGCGCCGGCGTCCATTGGCGTCCACGATGGACCGCTCGATGCACAATTTGTCCCGGTTTTCCCATATCGTCAGCAGCTCCCGGGGAAAAGCATCGATGGAATCCTGCGTCAGATACTCCATCCTCCCACGGTCCATTTCGCCCACCGTGGCGACTCCGGCGATCTGCAAGGCCAGCTGGTTGGCATCGATGACGCGGACCAGCGCGCACCACTCGCGGATTAATCCGGGATGACGCGCCAGATGGTCATTGAGATCCGGAACCCCCTCGGCTCGCAGCCGGTTGAGTTGCTGCACCACCGCCCCGTAGTCATTTCGGACAATGGGCGCAGGGGCCAGGTCGAAAACTTCTCGCTGCAGGCGTTCCGACTCCTGCAGTTCTCTTGTCCGCCGCTCCACCAGCCGACGCAGCCGCCAGTTGGCCACGACACCGAGCAACGCCAGCAACAAAATAAACAGCCCTCCCCAGCGCAGCCAGGGCAGGATCCATTGGTAGCGATTCGATTCGTCTTCGGGGGTCTTGTAAACGAATCCATCCAATCGGGCCAGTTTCGTCTCCTCCTTTGGAACGTGGATAATCTCCCCCATCGCCCTGAACCGCCCTTCATTCATATGCCCCATGCTGACCAAATCCGCATTGATCAGACGCGCCACCGCCTTGGCCTCGTACTTCAATCCATCCCGCGACAAGGCGGGCCGGTGGGCTCCATGATTGGCCAAAATCCAATCAATCATCTCCTCCTGATGAAGCAACGCGTAGTGCCAGCCTTTGATGAGGGCCAGCCGCATGGACTCCACCTGATCGGGGTGATCGCGCGCCCATTTCGCCGTGGTAAAAAAGCAGTCGCCGTAAAAATCCACCCCGTAATCAACCGGGCGGATGAGGTTGATCTTGATGCCCGCTTTTTCCAATTCGTAAGGGCCGTCGATCACAAACGAGCTCATCGCATCAGCCGTGTGCGTTTGCAGTTCATCAACCTCCCACTGATTGGGCACTATCACGATTTTGTTCATGCCCACCCCTTCCCGTTCGAGCATCAGCAGGATCTCCGACACCAGCGAGGTGCGGTCGAGCGCCACCCGTTTGCCAATCAGGTCATGAGGAGTCCGGATGTTATCCTCGGCCCGGGTGATCAACACCTGCGGTGAATGTTGCATGATCGCGGCCAAGACCATGAGGTCACTTCCGTTCAGCCGGCTGACCACCAGTTGCGGCCCCTGCGCGATACCAAATTGGGCGCGACTTTCCAGCACTTCCGTCAGCGCGCTCCTCCGCTCACTGCCGGTTGATCGCAGCTCAACTTCCAGACCCTGCTCCAGAAAAAAGCCCTTGGCCTGGGCCGCGTAGAGACCAGCGAATTGAAATTGATGCAAATACGGCAACTGCACGACAACCTTCACCGGCGGCGGTGCCGCCGACATGGACAAAACCAAGGCCAGAGCAGCCAGAACGGCAACCAACCATCGCAGCTGAAAACGCGGAGCCAGTGGTCTCATGGGGTAAAATCCAACGCTACAATACAAGAGAGCCACCGACCTAAGTCGATTCACAATTCCCCGGGATTGATCGGCGAGAAGGTGAAAGCGGAAGCCGCGAAGACCTCGGCGAACTGTAAACTGTAATTGATACAGTACCTCATTGCGGGTACTGACTCAGGTACAGTTTACAATTCGATTTGGCCGCTTGAAGTCCAAGCCTGACGGTAACAGCGTTCACTCATGCCAAAGAAAAAAGCAGTCAAGAAAACTACAGCCAAGAAAGCCGTGCAGAAAAAAGCCCGCTTGGATGTTAACCAGCGGGCGTTTGCAGTGCTTCAGAGAATCACTGACGGTGAATCTAAGCTTTAACCGGGCGTACCTGCATTAGAGGGGAAGCATTAGGGTCATATTGAGCTTTGGAAAATCACGCTCAACCGCATCG
>JANYDX010000179.1 GCA_025363395.1 Verrucomicrobiota bacterium | reverse complement strand
CCGGCGAAACCGACCGCCTGTTTATTGTCGAGAAAACAGGGCGTATTCAGATGGTCACCGGGCTCAATTCAAAACCGGTCAAGCGCCTGTTCCTCGATCTCAGCGAGCAGGTTCTGACCGATGTGGAGGAAGGCGTGCTCGGCCTCGCGTTTCATCACGATTTTGCCACCAACCATTATTTTTATGTGTTCTACTCGACCCGGGCCAAAACCAGCGTCGGCACGGGAGATCATGAGCGCGTGGCCCGTTTCACGGCGTTGCCGCCGCCGGCGAGCAATGCGGCAATCCTGGCCACCGAGGTGCCGCTGATTTCCCAATACGATGATGCACCCAATCACAACGGCGGGGACCTGCACTTCGGACCTGACGGTTATCTCTATGTTTCACTGGGCGATGAAGGCGGCGCCAACGACGAACATAAAAACAGCCAACGCATTGATAAGGATTTTTTCTCGGGCCTGCTCCGCCTTGACGTCGACCGGCGGCCGGGAAATCTCACGCCCAACGCCCATCCCTCGGTTCATCCCGGTACCTACAAGTTTCCCGCCGACAATCCATTCATCGGCGCCACTTCATTCAATGGCTTGCCCGTCAATCCCGCGTCCGTGCGAACCGAATTCTGGGCGGTGGGGCTGCGGAACCCGTGGCGGTTCTGCTTTGATGTCCCGACCGGCCGGCTGATCGTCGCCGATGTCGGGCAGGAAGCGCGGGAGGAGGTGGACCTCATCACGCGTGGCGGGAACTACGGCTGGAATTACCGCGAGGCCTCCATCGCTGGCCCGCGCGAAAGTCCGCCGCCCGGAGCGCATTTTATCGAGCCGATCTGGGAGGCGAATCACAACATCGCCAGCTCGATCATCGGGGGCGTGGTCTATCACGGCAACCGGTTCTCACAATTGTTCGGCCAGTATGTTTTTGGCGATTATGTGCAAAACCGGGTGTTCGCGATGAAGTTTCCTGACACCGGGCCCGTCCAGGTGCGGCAAATCGCCACCGAATCAACTCCCGTGGCTTTCGGAGAGGATCCGCGCAATGGCGATGTGCTGATGGCCAACATCGAAAGCGGACAGATCAAACGGCTAGTCTATAAATCCACTCCAATCGGCACGGTTTTGCCGCCAACGCTTTCGGCGACCGGGGTCTTTTCCAATCTCGCGACGCTCGCCCCCGCGCCCGGGGTGGTCGCCTACGAACCCAACGTTTCCTACTGGTCGGACCGCGCCACGAAGCAGCGCTGGTTCAGCGTGCCCGCCAAGGCGGACAAATTCGCCTTTGCCGCCGACGGCAACTGGACCTTCCCCGCCGGCACCGTGTGGGTGCAACACCTCGATCTGGAAATAAACCGGGGCGACCCGACCACCGCCCGCCGGATGGAAACCCGCCTGCTGGTGAAAACCGCCGCCGGCATTTACGGCGTGGCCTATAAATGGAATGCAGAGGGAACGGAAGCGACCCTCGTCCCCGAGGATGGCATCAGCGAAACCGTCACGATCATCGACGCGGGCACGATCCGCCCGCAGACGTGGCGCTATCCGAGCCGCTCCGAGTGCCTGCAATGTCACACGCCAGTGGCAGGCTACGCCCTCGGGTTCAATGCGGCCCAGCTCAACCGCACCGATGTCCACAGCGGCGTGAACCAACTCGCCGCGCTGGCCTCAGCCGGTTTTTTCACGAATAACATTCCTGATCCAGCGACGCTCCCCGCACTCGCGCCCGCAGGAGACTCAACCGCCACCTTGGAGCATCGCGTCCGTTCCTACCTCGCCGCGAACTGCGTGCAATGCCACCAGCCCGGCGGCATCGGCCTCGGCAACTGGGACGCGCGCATCCAAACCCCGACAGCCAAAGCGGGCCTGATCAACGGCCCACTCGTCAATCCCGCCGGCGACCTCGCCAACCGTGTCATCGTCCCGGGGGATGCAGCACACTCCCGTTTGCTCGCCAAGATCAGCACCCGGGGCGACGGCCAGATGCCGCCGGTCGGCAGCAGTGAACCTGATGTCGACAACGTCGCCTTGGTCACGGCCTGGCTCAAGTCACTCAACACGCCTTGAGTAAGGACTGAGAAAATCGCGAAATACCGTAGGGCGTGTATTCAAACCCAGTTGTCATTCTGAACGAAGTGGAGTCTAGAGCGTTTCAAATAAATTTATAGCCGCAAGCGACAAACCAACCGAGGGCATCCTGGGCGGTGACGGCGCGTAAAGCGGAGGCGATGGCGCAGAGCA
>JANYDX010000286.1 GCA_025363395.1 Verrucomicrobiota bacterium | reverse complement strand
TGTTTTATTCGCTGCGGGTCTTGAGCCCGGCCTTGGTGCTGCTTGTCGTCACGGGCAGTTACGCCCTTGGGTTCATCAACCGCCCTCCGACAGCCAAGGTATTTGTGTCTCTCGCCGTCGCACTTATCCTGATGGAGTCGTTACCGAAAACCCTGGTCCTGCCGGAAAACCCGTACCGGATTGCGCCCCGCGATTGGAGGGAGGCCGGCGGACAATTCAGCCGTTCCGTGCAGATCGAAGAGCAGCAATTGGTGGTTATGATCCAGGCCTTGACCGAAAAAAATCACGGACGGATCCTGACGGATATCGCCGGATTGCCGAGAGTTCTCGCACCCGCCGGCGTGGAAGCCATGCCACTGTGGAGCCCTGAGGTGGCATGGCTCTTCGATGCCACCCTCGGATCCGAAGCAATCGCGGCCCGCTGGCAAAAATCAGGTCTGGGATATTTGGTGCTGGGCAAAGCCAGCCCGACCGCCGACTTCATGCGCACTCATGCGCGTTGGCGTGCGCCCTACTTTACTGTCATCCGTGTGATTGAAACCGATAAGCTGCTTATTTTGCAGGCGGCAGCGGTGCCAATAAACAACGCCCGATAAATCTGTCCCGGGCGCATCAAGGGCCTCCCGACACGGGCCTTCCGCCTTTTCCGCTTTCAGTCCGGCTTCGGTGCTGTCGCCGAGGATTCACGTTTCTGCAGTCGATGAGCGGACATCAGGGCACGGCCAATCGCGATCTCCACATTGTTCAGGGCATGACTAATGTTGCGCCGCAAAGTACGACGGGCGGCTTCGGCATTCTTCCGACCGATCGCCTCGAGGATCATCAAGTGTTCACCCGCAGTGGTCTGGACGCGATGGGGCGTGGAGAGGACCGCCATGCGCACAAAACGGAGCCGCTCGTTGATGTCCTCTAGCGCCTCGATGATGAAAGGATTGTCCAATACGCGCGCCAACGAAAGGTGAAATTTTTCGTCCGCACTCACAAACGCCATGGCGTCCACGGGTTCGTCCGCGCGGATTTGCAGCAGTGGCTCCCAGTAGTTTCGTTCACGCTCCGCGAGCTCGACCGGCAACCCAGTCTGCGCCAGGCGTTCGACCACAAAAAGCTCCAGTGCCAGCCTCATGTTGTACAAATGCTGGGCGCTTTCGACGTCGGGCTGCCTCACAAAACAACCTTGGTTCGGGACCTTTTCCACCAAGCCCTGCTCCATCAGAACCCCGAGAGCCTCCCGCACCGGAACGCGACTCGCCGAGAACTCCGCGCAAAGTTCCGGTTCACTCAAATGGTGCCCCGGAGGATAGTGCCAATTCAGAATCCGACTCCGCAATTCGCGCAAAACCAGCAAGCCTAGCTGGCTGCTGGAAGCCTTGGAGGGCGAGCGTGCATGAATCCGACGAGACCGTGCCATGGCGGGTAACCCCATCCGAACCACCAGTTTTTGCAACGATGAAGGAAAACTTCAACGACATCACATCAGAATACTTAAGTGTATACGCTTTGGCATAACGGCTGCTTCCCAAAACTTGCACCACCAACGTCCGCACCTCTCCCGATCCGATGAATACCTTAATGATTGAATCCTCCCGCCGCCTGCGGTTCAGCCGGCTGGCCCTCGCGGCCATGCTTGTCTCCAGCCTGGCCGCCGACGAAAAAGATGACAAAGAGCTCGTTGTCCTCGATAAATTCGTCGCCTCCGCCAAGGCCGCCGACGTGTACGATGTCCTCCCCGGCCGCGATAGTTCCAGCGTGTTCGGCACGAACCGAAGCGCGCAGGACACGCCCCGGTCGATGACTTTAATCGAAAGTTCGCTGATCGACCTCTACGGCATCCATACGGTTAACGACTTCGTCGCGGTCACCGCCGGTACTTTCACCGGTAATTATTTCGGCGTCCCCGGCGCGCTCGATGTACGCGGAGAACGCGCGGACAATTTTTTCCGCGGGTTCCGGCGCATTGAAAATCGCGGCAACTTTCCCACGCCTATCGCGGGCACGGACTACGTTGAAATTGTCAAGGGCCCGCCTCCACCCATCTACGGCGGCGGCACGGTGGGCGGCATTCTCAATTTCATCCCAAAATCAGCGAAGAGCAAAACGGCCAAGTTTATCGAAAAGCCGGTCGCCATCGTCACCACGACGGTGGGCACCTACGGCAAGAAACTCGCGAGCATCGAATATGGCACCCCCTTCACCCTCTTCGGCAAACGTTCCGGCGCCTACGCCTTTCTCGAGCGCGAGGATTCCAAGAGCTACTACGACAAAATATATAACAAGGACACCCTCTTCCAGCTCTCAGTGGATACGGAAATTTCCGACAGCGTGCTGCTGGAATACGGCGGCATGGCCCAGTGGGCCAAGCTGAACCAGAGCCTCGGCTGGAATCGCGTGACTCAGGCGATGATCGACGGCGATGGCACTTATCTCGCGGGCCGGCCGGCGCTCAATCTCGATAAAAATGGCGACGGATTCCTCAGCCCGGTCGAAGTCGGGCCCTACTCCCTCGAGCAGTTTGCCTTCGCCAACCCGTTTCCCACCGCCGCGCTCAGCGCGGATCAGGTGGCCGCGTTCGCCCTTGATCCCGCCACGGTCCGCCTCGTCAAGTTGAGCCATCACACGATCCAAGCGGAGGCAATCGACTTCTCAAAGACCGACGCGCTCACCGGATTTTTCGACATCACCAAAACGTTCAGCCCGGATGTCACGCTGAAAAACCAGTCGTTCTATGACTCGATGAACCACACGAAGTATTCCAGCTACGGATTCACGGCCGATTACGTTGACGTGGTTTTCGAGAACAAGACCACGCTGCACTACAAGTTTGAACCCAGCACCCACACCGTCGTGGATAATCTTTTCGGAGCTTCCTACCGCTACACCAGCGGCGACGAACGCGAGTCCCGCGGCCGGGGCTATCAGGTGCTGGACCGCCGGGACCTCTCCTACGGCGCGACCGGCAATGATCGCTTCGAGGGCGCTTACACCGGCACCGGAAATGTCCCGTACAACTGGCGGCAGATCGGCACGTCCTCCGATCTTGGCGTGTTCGCCTTGGTGGACACCACATTCGCGGAAAAACTCAGCCTGATCCTGAGCGCCCGCTGGGACGAGTACCGTGCGACGACCAACGGCACCGACCTGGGCGCGGTTTTCGCCAAAGTATCGGGCAGCGACAGCGCGGTCACATACAATGCGAGCCTATCCTACAAAGCCGCAAACGGGCTCACCCCTTATCTAACCTACGCCAAATCCAGTTATCTGGAACTGGGCCAGGGCGGCATGATCGACCGCCTCAACCTGGCTGGCGGCACCTGGCTGCAAAAATCTGATATCACCGAGGCCGGGGTGAAGGGCAGTTTATTGGAGAAAAAACTCTACGCGACCCTCGCCTACTATGAGCAGAAGAAGACCGCCTTCAATTCCCAGGCCGGCACCTTCGACAGCTATAAATCCAAGGGCACCGAACTTGAGGTCCGCTATGCCCCAAGCAAAAGACTGAGCTTCACCGCGGCCGCCACCTGGCAAAAGACGACCCTGTTGAACTCGCCGTTCTTCCTCGGCGTGACGCCGTCGTACCTCGGCCTGGACCCCGCCAAATCCTATGGCGGCCGTTTCGTCGCCGTCGGCGCCTTGATCGGGGTTCCCTCGAACCTCGAAACGCCCACGCCACGCCAGGTCTTCTCGATCGGCAGCACCTACACCGCGCCCTCCGGCTTCGGCGCCTCACTGGGCGGTTCCTATGTGTCGTCCATGTTCGCCGGTTACCTGCAACAAATCCGCCTCCCCGCCTACTTCGTCACTCGCGCTGCGCTGTTCTACAACAAGGGCCCTTGGTCGGTTCGCGTGAACGGGAACAATGTTCTGAACGAAAAATACTACACGCCGCAATTCTTGTTCTGGGACACCTTCATTAGTCCCAGCCAAGGGCCAACGGTGGAACTCACCGTCAGCTATAAATGGTAGTCCACGCCGCCGGCGCGAGCGGTTGAACTCTCGCGACCGGCCCGAGTCCTGCTTTTACCCCTCCGGACATGCCCATCATCAACTACCCCGCTGTCATCGCCGAAGTCACGGCGTGTTGCGAAGCCTATGAGCTGGCGCTGGTGGCCAACGACGTCGCCGCGCTCGAGTTTTTTTTCTGGGATTCACCGCTCGCCATCCGCTTTGGCACGAGCGAACAGCTCTACGGTGCCCGCGCCATTTCGGCCTTCCGGCAGAACCGCGTGATCAATTTCCACAACCGCCGCGTGCTGCGGTTTGATTTGCTTGCTCTCGGCTCAGACACCGCCGTGGCGATGCTCGAATACGAGGTCGAGGTCGCCGCCGGCACCCGTCAGGGAAGACAAACCCAGGTCTGGTTTCGTTTCCCCGGGATCGGATGGCGCATCACTTCGGCCCATGTGTCGCTTCCGCTCGCCATCGCAGACCCCGCTTTCACTCAGGCGCTCGCCTCCGCCAAGGCGCTCGGTCTCGAAATTGCTCCCGACCACCGGGCGGGCACGCTCACCAATCTGGCGCGCAACGCCGCGATCACCGCCCCACTCCTGGCGTTCCCTCTGCCGGACGAAATCGAACCGGCGCCCATTTTCACCCCATGACGTTTGATCCGGTCAACTCATCTGCGCTTGAAATCGCCGCCGCCGTGCGTGAGCGCCGGACTTCCGCCCGCGCGGTCACGGAAAAATTGCTGGCTCGAATCGAAGCGACTCAGGGAAGGATCAACGCCTTCACCGCGATCACCAGCGGCCGGGCGCTGACCGAGGCCGACACAATCGACGCAACTGTTGCCCGCGGCCGCGATCCCGGCCCGCTCGCCGGCGCGCCCTACGCCGTTAAAAATATTTTCGATCTCGCTGGAGTGGTCACGGTCGCAGGTTCGAAAATCAATCGCGACAATCCTCCCGCCACGTCCGATGCCACCGCGGTGTCCCGATTGCAGGCCGCCGGCGCGGTCTGTCTCGGGGCGCTCAACATGGGCGAATACGCCTACGACTTCACCAACGAAAATTGTCACGACGGTGCGGTGCACAACCCGCGCGACCTTACCCGCTCGGCCGGCGGTTCGTCCGGCGGTTCCGCCGCCGCTGTCGCAGCGGGACTGGTGGCGGTGGCCCTCGGGACCGACACCAACGGCTCGATCCGTGTGCCTTCCTCCTTCAGCGGCATCTGGGGTTTGAAGCCCACATACGGCCGTCTTTCTCGCGCCGGCTGTTTTCCCTTTGTCGCGAGCCTTGATCACATCGGACCATTTGCCCGCTCCGTCGCCGACCTCGCCGCGGCTTATGATGTCATGCAGGGGCCTGATCCGCGCGATGCCGCGTGCACCCTGCGTCCGCCAAATTTAGCAATGTCCGAACTCAACCGCGACCTCGCCGGCGTGCGGATTGCCGTTCTCGGCGGTTACTTCGAAAACGTCGGCGAGCCCGCCGTGCACGCCGCCGTATCGAATGTCGCGGCTGCGCTCGGCGCCAGCCGGCGCGTCGAGTTGCCGGCCGTGGAATGTGCCCGCGCGGCTGCTTATGTCATCACCGCGGCCGAAGCGGGTCAGCTCCATCTGGAACGGCTAAAGACCCGCGCGGCGGATTTCGATCCGCCGATTCGCGACCGCTTGCTGGCCGGCGCGCTCACGCCGGCCGCCTCCTACTTGCAAGCCCAGCGCTTCCGCACCTGGTGGCGCGGCCAGGTGCAAACCATTTTTCAAAACGTCGATGTGCTGCTGGCGCCCGCCACGCCGTTGACCGCGCCAAAATTGGGTCAGCAAAGTTTTCTTTTCGCCGGCCGGGAAATTCCCCTCCGCCCCAACATTGGAATCTTCACCCAACCAATCACATTCCTGGGGCTGCCAGTGGTCGCTGCTCCCGTGCAGACAGCCGGCGCACTGCCGGCAGCCGTGCAACTCATCGGCGCACCGTGGAGCGAATCCATTTTGCTGCGGGTCGCGCGCGCGCTTGAACAAGCAGGCGTCTGCACCGCGCCCGTAGCCAGCCTCGCACTCTGAACACCATGCCGACATCCCCACTCATGGTCACCGCCGAACCCAAACCATTTCGCCTGGTACCGGCGGAATGCGCCCTCGTCGTCATCGACATGCAGCGTGATTTCCTTGAGCGCGGCGGATTTGGTGAATCGCTCGGCAACGACGTGTCGCAGCTGCGCAGCACGGTCGCGCCGATCCGCGCACTGCTGCACGCTTGGCGAGCCCTTGGTCTCGCCGTCGTGCATACGCGCGAAGGCCACCGGCCGGACCTCACGGACTTGCCTCCATCAAAAAAGGAACGAAGTGGCCGCGGACCCGGCATTGGCGATGCGGGCCCGATGGGCCGGATTCTCGTGCGCGGCGAACCGGGTCACGCCATCATTGCAGAACTCGCGCCACTCCCGAGCGAGACCGTCATCGACAAACCGGGCAAAGGCGCTTTCTGGGCGACCGAGCTTCACACCATGCTGCAGAATCGCGGCATCGGCCAGCTCATTGTGACCGGCGTCACGACCGAGGTCTGCGTCCACACCACGGTGCGCGAGGCGAACGACCGCGGTTACGACTGTCTCGTACCTGAAGATTGCGTCGGCTCTTATTTTCCGGAATTGCACGCGGCGGCGCTCGCGATGATAAAATCCCAAGGCGGCATCTTCGGCTGGGTCACCTCATCGGCTCACATTTTCTCCGTTCTTAACTGATTTTCCTTTTTTCAACATGACAACCCTTGCCCGACCTAAGTTATGGGTGCCTGGAGACTGGAACGCTTTTTTCGGTTTTGGCACCAACATCCTCGTGAACGTCCTCACGCTTACGGGCCTGCTGCGCTTCGTGTTGAAGATGCCGGACGAACTCGTCTTCGGCCGCATCCTCCCCGCCGTGGGGCTGACGCTCTGTCTTTCGACCTGTTATTATGCGTGGCTCGCCTATGACCTCGCGCGCAAAACCGGTCGCAATGATGTCTGCGCCCTGCCTTCCGGGCCCGGCGTCGGACACATGTTCATCGTCGTGTTCGTGGTGATGCTTCCGATCAAGCTGCGCACGGGCGATCCCATCAAGGCGTGGGAGGCCGGCCTGACGTGGGTGTGCATCCAAAGCGTCGTGCTCATGATCGGCGGCCTCATCGGACGCTGGGTGCGCAAAGTCACCCCGCGCGCGGCGCTGCTCGGGACGCTCGCCGGGGTTTCGATCACATTCATCTCGATGCGGCCCGCGCTGCAAATGTTCATGACGCCGCTGATCGGTTTGGTCTGCTTCGCCATCCTGCTCGTCAATTGGTTTGGCGGTGTACGTTATTTCCGCGGTATTCCCGCCGGCTTGGTCGCGATCGCCGCAGGCACGCTGATCGCGTGGGGCTCAAATTTCTTCGACCTCGGTTACGGTGGTCTCTCACTGGGCGGACTCACTGCGTCTTTCACGAATTTCGGTTTCCGCGTGCCGCTTCCGGTGTTCGGCCATGTTTTTTCCGGCTTTGAATTTCTCGGTGTTCTGCTTGTGACCGCGATCCCGTTTGGGCTCTATGATCTCGTCGAGGCAATCGACAATGTGGAAAGTGCTTCGGCCGCCGGCGACAGTTTTCCGACGACCAAGGTGCTCGCCGCCGACGGTGAGATCAGCCTGCTCGGTTGCCTCATGGGGAATCCCTTCATTCTCGCCGTCTACATCGGCCATCCCGGCTGGAAGGCGATGGGCGGGCGCATCGGCTATTCAGTCGCGACCGGCGTGATGATTATTACACTCTGCTGGCTCGGCATCGTGCCCGTCATGCTCGCGCTCATCCCGGTCGTCGCGATTTTGCCAATCCTGCTTTATATCGGCATGCTCATCGGCTCTCAGGCCTTTCAGGAAACACCGCACCGCCACGCTCCCGCCATCATCATCGCCTTGGTGCCAAACGTCGCCGCGTGGGCCTTGGCGCAGGTCAATGGCGCACTCAACGCGGCCGGCATCACGACCGTCGACGAGGCTCTGCAAGCGAAGATGGCCGGCGAAGGCGTGCTGTTTCATGGCCTCGAAATTCTCGGTGGCGGTGCGGTGCTGGGCGGCCTGGTGTTATCCGCGACCGCTGTTTTCATCATCGACCGGCGACTCTGGCGTGCCGCCAGTTTCGCGGCGGCCGGCGCGGCGTTCACCTTTTTCGGGTTCATGCACGGCGAGAGGATCGGCGTGGGACAAAGTCTGCCAGTGGCAGCAGGCTACTTGCTCACCGCTATCTTCCTCGCGGGCTGCGCGAAATTTGCGCGTGTTTCCCCGCTGGTCGATATGCCCGTAGCTCATCCACAGAAGATCGTTTAACCAAACTCTCAGCTTTACATATCATCGAATACAGATGTATTGATGATCGATGCTGCCTGATCGCCCCATCTCTGAATTACTCACCGGGAAAACTCCGGTGCGGTCGCTGGAATTTTTCCCGCCCAAGGATGATGCGGGAGTGGAGGCGTTGCGCCAAACAGCTCTGGCGCTCAAGCGTGTTGTGCCCGATTTTGTATCAGTCACGTACGGTGCCGGCGGCAGCACGCGCGAGCGAACCGCGCAAGTCAGCAAACTCCTGCGCGAGGAAATTGGTTTCACGGTGATGCCACATCTCACCTGCGTCGGACACAACCGCGAAGAATTGAACGGGGTGGCCGATCAACTTTATGCCAACGGGTATCGGAATATCATGACGCTGCGCGGCGACCCACCCAAAGGCGAAAGCTCATTTGTCCCGTACAAGGATGGGTTGCGCTACGGGAGTGATCTCGTCGCTTTGTTGAAAGCGCGTCACGCTGATTTTTGTCTGGGGGTCGGGGGTTATCCTGAAAAACACCCCGAGGCGGTTTCGTCCTCGACCGATCTTGATGCGCTCAAGACCAAGGTGGATGCCGGTGCCGCTTTTATCACCACGCAGCTTTTTTTCGACAACGACGTTTACTACCGCTTCGTAGACCAATGCCGGAGCCGGGGTATTACAGTGCCCATCGTGCCCGGCATCATGCCGGTGCTCTCGCTAAAACAAATCCGGCGTTTCACCGAAATGTGCGGCGCCACCCTGCCGGAAAAACTCATCAAGCGTTTGGAAGCGGCCGGCGAGACCCCGGAAATCGTCGAGACGATCGGCACGGAGTGGGCATTGACGCAAATCCGCGATCTGCTCGCGCGCGGCGCTCCGGGCTACCACCTTTATATCATGAATCGCGCGAAGAGCGCGCTCACGCTCGCGGCAGGTCTGGCGGCGTAGGCGCAGAGTGTAGAGGAATGCCCGGAAATTGCGGGAGAAATCCTCGCCTTCTTTTCTAGCCACCCGCAAAGACCGGCCGAAATCCTGCTCCGGTCAGGATGCGCGCCACCGCTTCACGCTGGTCGCCTTGGATTTCAATCTCCCCGTCCTTCACCGTGCCACCGCAGCCGCAGGCGTTGCGCATTTTTTTCGCCAGCGATTCCTTTTCGGGTAAACCGATGCCGGTAAATCCGGTGACAATCGTCACCGTTTTGCCGCCCCGTCCTGCGGTGGTGCGTTTGATGTCCACCCTTCCACGATTTTTTGAGGGCGCTTCTTTCTCTGCGGCCTGCCGGAGGACAGATTGGGGTGCGATCGGCAGGCCAGTGCCGCTCAACGCACCAAATGGATTTTGTCCCAACGACTTTCCGCCACGGGTCGGAATTTTTCCCGGATCATTCATGAACGGCCTCCACAACCTCCGAGCGGAGAAGAAGGTTTCGCGTCCAGTTCTTCGCCACCACCCAGATAGGCCAGCGCCTTCGCGTAACTCCGGCCGGCCAGAAAATGCTGTAACTGCGGATGAAGCGACGCACCATGAGCCAGCTGCAAGGCTTCGATTTGAATCAACGCCGCCGATATGGCTGGGCCATCAGAATTCTTTATCCCAACGTGAAGTTGGATAAGCGCCTCTTTGATTTTCGTTTCTGGCATTTTGAAGATTCTTAATTAAGCTTTGTTAATGAGTTGTTTAGCCACATCTGATTCTTCCTTTCAGGACGGCAACTGGGCCTGAATCAACTTGTGTCAACGTAGGCTGAATGCTCCCATTTACCTCCCTTGGTTAGCGTTACTCCGAACGTGACGCAAGCTAGCTATTGTTACCGTCGATTTCCCAAATATTATTTTCCATGAATCCTGTTTCTGTTTCCGAAGGCGCCAATGCGGCCCTCATTGAGGAATACCACCAACGCTGGCTCGACAACCCCGATTCGGTCGACCCGACTTGGCGCGCCTTTTTCCAAGGCTTCACTCTCGGCGGGGGCAACGGCGTCCTCACCGTCGGCACCGCACCTGTTTCCAGCGTCAGCATTGTCGACAGCCTGAAGCAGGCGCATGTCCATTACCTCATCAATGCGTATCGCTCGATCGGTCACACCCAATCACATCTCGATCCGCTGAGCGGCCCGCCCCCGGCCCAACCCAAGCTGCAACTCTCGCAATTTGAGCTGAGCGACGCCGATCTCGATACGAGCTTCGACACCGGCACCTACCTCGGCGGCGGCCAGAGAAAACTCCGCGACATCATCGGCGCGCTCCAACAAACTTATTGCGATACCGGCTCCAGGAAAAGTGTGGGTGGTTTCGAATACCACCTTACCGATGCCGCCACCTAATCTGTATTATCAATTCTCGGTGTTTGTACTGTTGTTCCATCGCCAAAATTCAATGTGCCAT
>JANYDX010000152.1 GCA_025363395.1 Verrucomicrobiota bacterium | reverse complement strand
GGCCAGGCGATTGCATTGTCGGGCAACACCGGCCACTCCTCCCGGCCGCACCTGCACTTTGCCGTCTTCCGTGTCATCGACGGGAACACCCGTGAGACGCTGCCGGTGCCATCGCCACCCAGCCGCGGAAAATTCGAATTCAGTAAAGTGTTTCCCGCAGGGCCTCGATTGCGGGCAAGTCGGGCAGGTTGGCGGTCAGCGTCTGGCCCGCTTTGGTGAAACGCAAATAGGCCGCCTGCTCACCGGCCCGCCGCACGAGCCCAATCGTCAGCCACGCCGTGACTTCAACGCAGATGTCGATTTCATAATCGCCGCTCAGGTCTTCCTCACTCACTGGTTTGCGCAAAACTCCCAGCGACACTCCGAAGTAGCCGAATTCCTCGGGCGTAAACTCGAACATCCAATTCAACGGATACTGCCGACCACTGTCTTCCGCTACCCCGACAACATTCAAACCACGCAGCGGCACCATGTCATTGCCTCCCGCGGTCCACCACGCTCCGTTCTCAGCGAAAACTTTCACGGGGCTCGCTGTCTCGATCTCGACCCGCGTTTTCACCAAACGGCAGCGGACAGTGGGAGTTTTATCCGGCATTGGTGGTGTCGAGCGATTCATGGATCGAGCCTGCAGACTGCGACGAATGAAGTCACCATCGAAACAAATCCCCGCCCGAATAGGTCCGGGCCGTATTCAATCTTTGTCTGGCGGGTGTTTTTGTGGTCCGACCGACTGAGGAATTTCAGAATAATTTGTCCCCACCGGGCGGCGGTCATTTTCAATTTCACCTCGAATCTAAACCGATTGCAGCACCTGCAGCATCTCATGATGAAGCTTCCCATTGCTGGCCACGTAGCGGCCCCGGTCCAGACGCTGCGGATGGGAATCGCCCTGGTAATCCGTGACCGTGCCGCCCGCTTCACGCGCGATGAGCATTCCAGCCATCACATCCCACGGCTTCAAATCCTTCTCCCAATATCCATCAAGGCGTCCCGCCCCCACATAGGACAAATCCAGCGCAGCGCTGCCCAGGCGTCGCTCTCCCCGGATGCGCGTGAGAAACGCCGTCCACTCTTTGAGATTATTATCCGGGTTCGTCTGCTTGTCGTAAGGAAAGCCACTCGTGACCACCGCATCGATCAGCTCGGCGGTCTGCGTCACGCGGATGGGTTGTCCGTTCAGGAATGCTCCCGCCCCATAAACCGCAGTGAACAGCTCGCCGCGCGTCGGATCAAAAACCACGCCCAGCAGCGGCTCGCGATCCGGAGTGGCCAGGGCAATGCTCGTGCAGAAATGCGGCAGCTTGCTGGCAAAATTAACCGTGCCGTCGATCGGATCCACAAACCAGTGATACGGAGCCGAAACCGCGGGTGCGCCTTGTCCACCACCTTCTTCGCCTACGATATGGTGATGAGGGAACCGCGCGAGCAGTTCCCGAACGACGTAAGCCTCGGCTTCCGTGTCCGCCGCCGTCACGATGTCCGTGCGGCTGCTCTTGAGCGTGGTGGGAATCGGTGCCGCGAAATGCTGCATGATAATTTCGCCCGCGCCCCGGGCGATCATTACGATGTCCGCTAAAATGTGTGCTGGTTGCATAAGTAATTCTAGGAATCGAAGCCGGCCTGTCCGAGTCAAATCTGCACGGAACGGTTGCGAAGAGAAAGTCGTCAGTACGCTGCGGAGGATTGCCGGGCAATTTCAGGCAGGCTCACACCTACAAATTAGCCGGCTCGGCCGCCGTGGGCAATGGTGCTCGTGACCGAGGTGGTCGTTAATTTCACCCGCGGTGCGTCGACGAAGCAGCGGTAAGATCTACGCTATCTTGCTCACCAGAGGTTCGGACGGTTGGGCCTCAAACCGATCCGCCCGTAACCACGTTTCGAGACACAAACGCAATTCCATTTCCCGGATCGGTTTGGTCAGGAACGCATTCATCCCGGCCGCTTCGCATGCGGCGCGATCTTCCGGCAACGCGTTGGCCGTGAGCGCAACGATCGGAGTCCGACCACGGGGATGACGCCGAATCCGGCGCGTCGCTTCCAAGCCGTCGACTTCCGGCATCTGCACATCCATTAGAACGAGATCCCAATCCTCCGCGGTCCCCCGCTGCACGGCGGAAAGACCATTGTCGACCACCTCGAACGCTATGCCCAGACGGCCCAGCATCAGGGAAATCACCTTTTGATTCACCCGGTCGTCCTCGACGACGAGTACGCGGCCGGAGAGTTTCTCTAACGGACGGGCAACCGAGGCCGACACGGCATCGACCGCCGGTTCTGCGAGGGGAAACACCAAGTCGAAAGAAAACTCCGAGCCCTCGCCGGGTATGCTGACCACCGTAATTTCTCCACCCATCGTTTTCACCAAGCGCTGCGAGATCGCCAGACCCAGACCACTGCCGCCGAAGCGGCGCGTCGTGCTGCTGTCCGCCTGGCTGAAAACTGAAAACAGCCGGGCCCGGGCCGGCGCATCGATCCCGATGCCCGTATCGCGAATGCGGAAATGCAGCCGCGCCGTGGTCGATGGTGCTTCCATCATTTCGACAACCAGGCGCACCTTGCCCTTCTCGGTGAATTTGACCGCGTTGCCCATCAGGTTGAGCAGGACCTGTCTCATCCGCACGGGATCGGCCATCACCCAGGGAGGCAGATTCGGCGCGAGCTCGATGGTCATCTCGATTCGCTTCTCCACGGCGCGCGGTTGCAGCAGGGCGAGGACCTCCCTGGCCGCCGCCGCAGGTGAGAAACTGATGGACTCGAACTCAAGTTTTCCACTCTCAATTTTTGAAAAATCCAAAATATCGTTGAGCAGGCGCAACAGGGCTTCCGCGGAACTGTTCGCCACCTGCACCTGCTCGCGCTGCTCCCGGGTGAGCGAAGTAGACTGGACTGCCTGCAGCATCCCGATCACGCCATTCATGGGCGTGCGGATTTCGTGGCTCATCATCGCGAGAAAGCCGCTCTTCGCCACATTGGCGGACTCCGCGCGTTCCTTGGCCGCGCTCAGGGTTAAAACCAAGTCCTCGTTTTCAAAAACCAGCCGGTAGATCCGTTTCAGATCAGCATGCTCGCTATGCGACATGTTAATCAGGTAAAGACCGTAAAGAACGGCGATCGCCGTGAGCATCCACTGGCCACTGACCGGCATCAAAATGAACTTCAGCCCCATCGACCCCAGCGTGGTCGAAATAAAAATGCGGCTGCACCACGGCTCGGGAGACAGTCCACGGGCGGCGCCGGCGCTCATGCCCGCGATGGTAATTACGGTCAGGAAGCGGAGTACAGACGAGTCTGAGGCCAGAAAGACCCAGCCACCCACGGCCCAGACGATGCCCGTCAAAATCGCGCCTGTCACAAAAAGGGTCCGCCAAAGGAGCAGTTGATCAGCCGGGGGATTGCGACGGGCGAAGGCAATATGGCAACCGGCACGGGAAAACGAGACCAAGAGGAGCACCCCCGAAAATCCCCAGACAAATGACGCCGGTGCCGCGCCGTGTGCCGCATACAAAGTCAGACAGCCAAGAACGATGTGAAAGGCGATTCCCGAGATCGCCGCGCGATGGAAGATCCGGGTCATTTCCGCGCGCAGGCGCAATTCGACCCGGTCGCTGGGCGGAACCGTCGCGACGGGAATCACGGCAGCCGCCAAAGCCTGGGGAAGTTCACTCATCTCAAACCGTAAAAAAGGACCCGACCGGGGCATTAGAGCGGAGGCAAAGAATCCGCCGTGTCGGGCAGTGGGAAATCAATTCGAGCATGGCGGGGGTGCAATCCCCTTAAATCGGCACCGCTCCAGGGAACTTTAGCCCGCCCGCCGAGGCCCCCGCTCAACCCCCCCCAATTTTCCCGGAGAAATCCACCGGGGAAAAAGCTTCCACAATCACCCCGAAATTCCGCGCTTAGCCGATTGGCCAACCGCGTGCTGGCCTGATGCCCAAGTGCCCTCCCCTTCAATTTAGTCTAACGTACGCGCTAACCAAACGCTCCCACGCCACTGCCATGATCGCTGTCGTCATCATCCTTGCTTCACTGACCCTCGTTGTCGCGACCGACAACGCTTGAAAAGCGCGCGGGCACAACCCGGCCTCGCTCAATCTCAGTCGAAAAAAGAACTGTTCAGAAACTCCGCGCACGTTGAGGGCGGCGTTCTCTCCCGGGCACCGAATGGTGATCCGACAGCGCAGGCTAAACTTGCGGTTTCGAACCCGAATCACAGCGGTGTTCAGCGAGGCGTTTGGTGCAACGGTCCAGGAATTTTTCCGCCTTGGTGCACTGGTCCACGATCAACCGGTCATCCATGAACAGCGATTTTCCGCATCGCTCGCACCGGGTGTACAAACCCACGATCGATTCATCGGGCAAGCTGGCAACCGGCGCCCCCTTCTTATCTGCGGCCACTCGCTTCGCGCGAAGAACTGAAGCGAGATCTTTAAGATTCATGCCCTACTTCTTGAGCATGGAATGAGCACGTCAATGTTCGCTGGATCTAAAACAAATCTCGTACAAAAATTTCACAAAACACGGCGACCCGTGTCTTCAAATTGAGCGCACGCCCTGCAGGTGTCATTCTGAACGAAGTCGGTCATGCAACCCGCGGTGTGACATGTTATTCGCAGGATATCACGCGCGCTGCTGGCGGATCTTCGCTAAGCTTGGACGGACAATCCATCTCGAAAAACGCGCAAGGCATGTGACCAAGCATCCTCACTGTTGCCGGAGTCGTGGCCCCTGAACGGCCTCACCATGGCCGGCAGGATCCAAATCGTCCCATGGGATGCGCGATTCGGGTTACGAAGAGGGTTGAAAACATTCCCTAAAGTTGGGGCCGCGAATCAGAATCGCAGCGATGTTCGAACAGGCGCTTGGAACAACGTTCCAGAAATTTTTCGACCGAGGTGGATTGCTCCACAATTAGATTATCGTCCATGAACAGCGATTTTCCGCAACGTCCGCAACGGGTATGAAAGCTCACGAGACTGTAGTCTGGAATGCTCGGCGCAGTTCCCCCACTCCGACGCGCGTTCGCCTGCCGGGCCTGAAGAGCTGAAATGAGGTTTTCGCGGGTCACGCTTGTTTCATCTTACGACTGGAGGGCTCAGGTCAATCTATTCAACACGGAATACCCACCCAGAAGATTTCACATCGCTGCGGGAAGGAACGCAGATGAATTCTCATTGGGTGCCCCCGATTGCCCTGGGCTCGTCTCCCGGCGGCAGGTTTAGGCTTCCCGAATCACCCGGGTCGGACAAAATAGAGCAATGAAATTTCACCCTGATGGGGCAGGCCGAGTGTGTTCCTCCTCGCCGAGGATTCGATTCAGACAACTCATCCCCGCCCTGATGATCCTGCTTGCCCTGACCTCCACCACCCGGGCGGCGGAATGGACCGATCTGCTGGACCAGCAACTGTCGCAATGGGACACTTACCTGAGCTTCCGCCATGACCCCAACTACAAGGGCCGTGAACCGGTGGATGCCACGGGGAAAAAGATCCAACCCATCGGCTATCGCAAGGATCCGGCCGGGGTGTTTTCAATCTTCGAAGACCAAAGGAAGCTGGTTTTGCGGGTGAGCGGTGAGATCTATGGCTGTCTCTTCACAAAGCAGGAATACGCCAATTACCGGCTGAAATTGAAAGTGAAGTGGGGCTCCGCCAAATGGCCGCCGCGCCAGGACAAATTGCGCGACACCGGCATCCTCTATCACTCAAACGGCCCGGCGGGCGTGGATTACTGGCGCGCCTGGATGCTGTCGCAGGAATTCCAAATCATGGAAGGCCACATGGGCGACTACTGGTGCATCGCCAACGCGGCGATTGATATCCGGGCCTATCTGCCCGAGGGAAGCATGAACAGCATCGCCAGCGAGACCCAGCCGTATCTGCCTTTCGGCGCTCAACCGAGCCTGAGCGGCTTTTGCCTGCGCAGCGAAAATCACGAGAGCAAACCCGGAGAATGGACGGAGCTGGAGCTGGTTTGCTTCGAGGGCAAGAGCCTGCATCTCGTCAACGGACACGTGGTAATGGTGCTGAAAAACTCCCGCTCGATGACCGCCGACACCGCCACCCCGCTGACGAAAGGAAAAATCCAGCTGCAAAGTGAAGCCTCCGAAGTGTTTTTCACTGACATTAAAATCCAGCGCATTGATGCGCTGCCCGGCGAATATGAGCACCTGTTCTAACGCCGGCCGGGTCGCGAAGAGAGGCTGGTCGTCAGTTTCCAACCTTGCCGAACCCACTTTCAACCGTCCGGGCGACGGCGCTCAAAGTCCTGCAAAAGGTCCGGGAACGCCTCACGCACCGGCGAAGTGGCGAGGTATTCCGCCGCCGCCAGCTTGTTACCGCGCGCGCGCAGGCCGGCGTAAACGTGCAGTTCGAACTGGAGACGGAGCTGCGCCTCCTCCTTCGTCAGTCCGAGGGCCGCGAGCAAAAACAGCAGAGCCTCGATCGTCGCATAGTTCCCAGTGAGAGTTTGTTCGCGCAGCCGGTAGCGACTCGGGCCGATCATGGGCAGCCGGACGAGCCGGCCCCACGGCGCGACGGTCTGCGTCATCCGTGCCGCCTCCGGCCAGCTCGCATCGAGTAACAACACCTGCACGCCGGACGGCGGCTCCGCCACCGGCAGCGGTTCACCCCGCGGATGCAAAATCCAAAGCGTGCGATCCGGCCGCACGATCATTTCGCGCCCCGGCGGGGTTTCGCGCCGGAACAGGTGGCGGCGCGACGCCGGGACCACGCGATTGATCAGCCGGCCCGTGCTGGTCGGCCGCATCAATTCGCGATGATGAATGAGCACATCCACTTCCAGCGGACACGTGATGGCCTGAAAGCCGGCACAAATGCACCAGCGCGGTGCGAACCGGCAATGGTCGCAACGTTGGGTACTCGCCAGGACAACGCTTCGGGACATGAGAACTGACTGGGTGCCGCAAGCCCGCTCCGAGGTCAACCGCACGACGCAGATTGTTTGCTCGCGCCAGTCGTCAGCCAACCCGTATCCTACGGCCAGCACTCCTTTATGACCGTATCATGGATTGAGCAGCTAGAAGAACGTTTGCGCCAGGCCATGCTGGCCGGTGACATCACCGTGTTGAATGAACTGATCTCGGATCGACTTCAGTTTGTGACGCCGGACGGAGCAAATGTCGGCAAGGCGGCGGATCTTGAAGCGCACCGATGCGGTTCGATCCGGATCTATACGCTCACGCCCTTGGCGCAACACATCGAACCGTTTGTCGGCACGGCGATCGTAAACGTCGAGATGGACATGTCGGGAAGTTTCGCTGGGGCGGCATTTTCCGGCCGCTTCAGATATACCCGCGTATGGCATCAGGAAGGCGGGAGAATCCAAGTCATCGCCGGACACGTCAGTGCGATCAAGCAGGACCCGACGCCACCGCCGTGATCAAAACCGCTCGCACCTGTCTGCGGGACTTCGAACTGGACGACGCCTCGGATGTTCTTCGCCTATTCTCTGATCCGCGAGCAATGGCGTTCGCGCCCATGCTTCCAACAACCGAGCTGTCAGCGGCGGAGGATTTCATCCGCTGGCACAAGGAGAACTATCGACTCCATGGCTTCAGCGCCCAGGTTGTGGTCGCGGCAGACACGGATGAATTCATCGGGCAAGCGGGACTTATCCCACATGATCGTGGCGTCGAAATTTTCTACGCCCTCCTGCCGCAGTTCTGGAACCGGGGAATCGCGACAGAAGTAGCCCTTGCCTGCCTGGACTTCGCCTTCTCGGAACTCCAGCTGCCGCGCTTGATCTCGATCATCCACCCGGACAACGAGCGCGCTATTCGGGTCGCCCGGAAAATTGGCATGCAGCAGAATGGCTTCATCAGATATTGGGACCGCGACAATGCGCTGTACGAAATCGAAAACCAGTCCGGCCAGCCCCGCCCCTGACATTTTGCCAGTCCGAGTCTCCGTTTGGCGTTGCCGGACGAGACCGGAATTCCGTCACTTGCTCCATGCCCCGCTATGAATACGCCACAATCGCATTTGATACGACCGCTTTTCTCATCAGATCAAAATTGGACCACGGTCGATTCAACGAGAAATTGAACGAATACGGTCAGGATGGCTGGGAACTGGTCAACGTCTTTGACATGAACCGCGGCGAAGGCGTCACGTTCGAGGTGGTGGCGGTTTTCAAGCGGCCGATGGTTTCTTAAACGGTTTTCGCATGATTACTCAAATGCCCGCCAGCCGTGGAGCCGGACAAAAATTAATCTGCGCGGCCGTCCGGCCATCACCGCCCGTAAGCCACTCGCACGCTGACGAATCATGATTCTCATTTTTGTTTTTCTGAGCGGGATGCTGGCGGCTTGGATTTTCAATGAACTGGAGCTGATGGCGTGGCGGCGGAGCTCTGCGGCGCACTGGACCGAACGGGCGCGAAAACTTTTCCCCGCCCGGGTGTCACGGCAGATAAACCTCTGGGCGATTCCGGCAGGTCTCACGATGGCTGGCCGGTTTCTTGATCCGGGGACGCCCTGGATGGCGGCCGCCCTCTGCAGCATACTCGGCACGCTGCTCGGCAATTTTCCGATGGACCGGGCCACGCATCCCGGGCTGCCCTTCGGCGAATGGGCACACGAGGTCTTCAGCACCCTGTGCCTACAACTTTCCGGGTGGGCCACCTTTGCTTTGGCCGCTTTCCTCATGCCGGATCATCCGGACTGGCGCATCGGCGTGGTCACCGCGGGATTTTTCCTCCTGCATTTCTCGCTGCAGTTTGGCCTGGGTCTCCGTCTGATGCGCGGACTGCGCCTGCTCCAGCCGGCCCCGGCCCGGCTGCAATCCCTCGTGGAGGAAACCAGCGCCTCCATGGGCGTGAAGGTTCGGGCCACTTGGGAGCTGATCAGCGTGAACGCCAACGCGATCGCCTTTGTGACCACGCGCGAACTCGCGTTTACCCGCAAACTCCTCGCGATTTGTTCCGATGAGGAAATCAAGGCGGTCTGCGCCCACGAACTCGGGCACCTGAGTGAAAGCCGCTGGACCCTCGCTGGCCGTCTCGTTGGATCGCTGATTCTCTTTCCGTTGATTTTTGTCCGGCCAATCTACGGGCAGTGGCAATGGGCGGGACTGCCGATGCTCGGCTTCGCGGTGGTGCTCATCTGGCTCGGCAAACTGCGCCTTTCGCAAACCATGGAAAAACGCGCCGACCAGATTGCCCGCGAGAGCGTCGCAGAACAGACGATCTACGCCCGCGCGCTGGAACGTCTTTATCGGGCAAACCAGATTCCTGCCGTGCTCCGCAAAAGTTCCGCCCACGCCCATCCCGATCTGTATGACCGTATGGTTGCGGCCGGCCTGACTCCTGATTATCCGCGACCGGCCGCGCCCTCCGGCCAAGGATGGACGAGCATCGTGACCACGGTCATCTGCGCGGTCCTGGCTATGAGCTTGAACGCGAGCTAGCAAACGTTTGGAGCCCTGCCTCGCCTTTGCCGGACGATGGACTAACGGTTCCCGGATGAAATCGCTCCTGTTGCTCGCCGGACTCTGGTTGCTGGCCGGTTTTCCCGCGCCCGTCCAAGCGGGAAAAATTGTTCGCGATGTCTCGTTCGCAACCATCGACGACACCGTGCTCAAGCTCGATCTCTACCTGCCGGATGCTGCACCCGCCGGATTGATCGTGTGGGTCCACGGTGGCGCATGGCGCAGCGGATCGCGCGCCGACGTCGATCTGAAGGGCCTCGTCGACCTTGGCTGGGCAATCGCGAGCGTTGACTACCGTCTCTCCACCACGGCACATTTCCCCGCGCAGGCTCACGACATCAAGGCAGCCATCCGCTTTCTCCGCGCCCATGTAGCCACATATAATTTCCCGGCCCACCGCTTCGTCCTCGCCGGTTCATCCGCCGGCGGCCATCTCGCAGCGCTGGTCGGGGTGACCAATGGCGACCGTGAACTCGAAGGTATCGTGGGGGAAGACCTGCGCGAATCATCCGCCGTGCAGGCGCTCGTCATTCTCTACGGTGCAAGCAATCTGACTACAATTCTCGCGCAATCCACGCCACCCGGGCTGGCCCTGCGCGGGCCTGCGCTCGATTTGCTGCTCGGCGGAAAACCCGATTCCGTGCCGGCGCTGGCCCAACTCGCAAGTCCGGTGTTTCACGTGGATTCCTCGGATCCGCCCCTATTGCTCGAGCACGGTGACCAGGACCCGCAGATGCCGATCAATCAGGCGCACGAGCTTGCCGGTGCCTACGAGAAACTCGGTCTATCCGTCGTTTTCAAGGTCATGCACGGCTCTGCGCATGGCGGGCCGGCGTTCACCGATCCTGCCAACCTGGCGCTAATCGATCAATTCCTCCGCACGCATCTGCCAGCGGCCAAGTAAATCTCCCGCCCGTGCAGTCAGGGCGAAGTGCGCAGGCCTGGGTTAACGGGAAGGGCGCACGCCGATATGGCTTTAGTGATTGCGGGTTTTGCCGATGGAAACAGATTGGAAGCAGGACGAACGACTGCCCCAAGGAACGTCCCCAACCCCACCTTCGACATGCCCGTGCTGCTCATTAACAAGCTGCCGGCAAAACCGACAGCAGGTCGCAGTTCAGAAATGCTGGTCGCTTTGCTTGGGTTGGTGCTGTGGTCGGTGGCCGCACAGGGACAAACGTCACCCATCCAGGCGTCGCTACCCGGTTATGTTGAAACAGGAACTCCCCCTTTTGTGGTCCTTGGACCCGAAGCACTGGGCTTGAGCGCCGCCCCGGTGGACCTGCAGCAAATGCCGGATGGAAGACTGCTCGCCTTTGGACGCGGCGAACTCGCGCTGGGCGACGGTGTTCGCTGGGAAGTTTTCCGCCAGGCCGTCGACGATCCCCGGGTCAATACGGAGAGTGTCGCGGTCGATCAGACGGGCAGAATCTACGCGGGCATGACCGGCGGTTTTGGGCGGATTGAATTCAACCGGAACGGAACGTGGCGGTATGCTTTGATCCAAAAATCGCCGGAAGATCTTGAGGGCAGGTCCACCGCACTCACGCAAGTTTCCATGGTAGGCGGCAACTGGTTTTGGTCCTGGGGCAGCGGACCCGTGATCGCCTGGCAACCCCGCAGCGTGGCGAAAATCGCCGGCCGGATCAACGCGCTGGAGCGAGTGTTCACCTTGGGCACCACCGTGCACATGAGCGACACTGCCACCGGTGCGCTTCTCCGCCTGGAGAACGGCCAGTTCAATCCGATCCCCTATGCGTTTGCCGACCAGGCCATCACTTGCAGCGCACCGTTGAGTGACGGCAGCACTTTGCTCGGCACTATTAATCTTGGCCTCTTGCGGTACGACGGAACCACCTTCCAACCTTTCGTCAGCCAAGGGCCGCTGGCGACCCATCATCGCATTAACGATTTGTGCGATGTCGGTCACGGCCTGGTGGCGGTGGTGGTCGACAATGTAGGCATTGCCTTCATCGACCAGCGGGGCCGGCTGATCCAAACCCTGGACCGAACCGTGGATAACCGCTTGTCCCGGGTGAAACGCCTGTTGCGCGCACCCGGTGGTATTCTCTGGGCGCTGCTAAATGACGGCATCGTCCGCATCGGCTTTCCGGCGCGCGTCTCTTCTTTTGAATCGATGGTTCCCGCCGGCCTGATGTTTTCCCAACCGTTCCGCCACGACGGCAGACTTTGGCTGGCCTCGGACGGGCAGGCGCAGCGCGGAATTTACGATGAGGAACACCGGCTCGTCCGTTTTGAAATCGACACCCCCGGTCCCGTGGTGACGTACCTGCTCGATCTCGGTGGAATCTGGGTGGCCGCCACGCGACACGGTATTTTCCGCCATGACCCGGGCCAGGGCTGGACAAAACTGGCAGAGGGGCCGGTCAGCATTCTCCTCCGGCCGGAACCGGTGCAGCATGATTGCTGGCTCTTCATCGCCGAGAACGAAACAGGGTGGCTGCGCCACACCGGGGATAAATATATTTTTGAGCGGTTCCCCCAGCCCGGCTTCGGGCATCCGCACGGCGCCCTCGCGGACACGCACGGTGTTTTTTGGGCCGAACTCGGCGTGGGAAAGGTAGCGCGAATCGAACCCACCCTGCCGCGTCCCACGGTCGAAATCCTGGGACTGGCCGAGGGAGTTCCGGACGGTTGGGCCCAGCTGTTTCTTTTCGAAGGCGAGACCCGGATGAATGTGAATGACCAGATTCTGCACTACGATCCGTCCGCCCATCGATTCGTGCCCGATAACGAACTGCTGCGCCGAATTCCCCTGCTGGGGGGAGCGCTGGGCCGGCCCACCGGGGACGCCCAAGGCCGGCTGTGGATCACCCGCCCGGAAAATGTCTCGGTGATCGATCCGCGTTCTCCTCGCGCCAGCGAATCAACCGAAACAATGCCGGAAGGTCTGCGGCCTTTTTATTTTACGCCCCAGAACGACGGGGTCGTGTGGATGAACGAGCGCATGCGGCTGGCGCGTTTCGATCCCACCCTGCCCGCGCCGGAACCGGCGCCACTGCGGGCCATCATCACCCGCGTAGAGTTGCCGGCCAGCGGCCTGGTCCTTTACCCCGTGAACGACCGGATTCCCGATGTACCTACCACCGACAACACCCTGTTGGTCCACTACCTCGCGCCCAACCAATCGTATGGCCAGTCCGTCAGCTTTGAGGTCCAGCTACAGGGCACCAACGAAGGGTGGGTTTCGACCGGCAGCACCGGCTCCATCACTTTCAACCACCTCAACCCGGGGGCGTATCAGCTGCACGTTCGCCCACGCCTGGGATCACAGACCGGCGAGGAAGCCCGCCTGATTTTTTCCGTGCTGGCACCGTGGTATCGGACCCGGCTGGCCTATTTGCTTTATGGCATTGGCACCTTGGGTGGCATCGCTTGCGCCATCTGGCTGACCACTTATTTCCCGCGTCGGGAAAAGAAGCGTCTGGAACAACTGGTCGCAATCCGCACCCGCGAACTGCATGCGACCAATCATGAACTGGAATGCCAGATCTGGGACAGTTCCGAAAAGGCGCTGGCCCTGCGGACCAGTGAAGAACGTTTCCGCCGTCTAAGCGATAACGCCCCGGATATTATCTTCCGCGTCCGCATCGTGCCGGACGTGGGCTACGAATACATCAGCCCCGCCGTCACACGAATCACCGGGTTTCGTCCGGAAGAATTTCTCAACGACCCGGCCTTCCCGCGCAAAATCACGCAGCCGGCCGGCGCCGAGACCATCTACGACAATGCCCTCGCCCGGCAGGTGCCGGCCGGAGTGAGAAATGTCCGCTGGATGACGCACGACGGCCGGATTGTCACCCTCGAGGAACGGCTTTCCCCCGTGTACGATGGCACCGGCAATCTGATGGCCATTGAGGGCATTTCGCGCGACATCACCCAGCGGGTGGCGGAACAGGAGCTGCGGCAGAAACTGGAATCCCAACTGCTGCAATCGCAGAAGCTCGAAAGCGTGGGCACGCTGGCCGGAGGTATCGCGCACGATTTCAACAATATTCTCACCGGCATCCTCGGCTATTGTGAACTCGCCTCCCTGTCACTGAAAGCGGATCGGCAAAGTTCGGACTACCTCAGGGAAATCCGATCAGCGGGTCTGCGGGCCAAGGATCTCGTAAACCAAATTCTGACTTTTTCCCGTCGCGCCGAATCAAGACTGGCCGCGGTCAACCTCGCCGAGGTGGTCCGCGAAGCCGTCAAACTTGTGCGTGCGTCCACTCCCGCCATGATTGAGATTCACACCGAGCTGCATGACGGAGTGATTCAGGCGGACTCCACGCAAATCCACCAGGTCGTCGTCAATCTTTGCACCAATGGCATTCATGCCATGCAGGGCAGGCCGGGTGCCCTGCAGATCGGCGTGCACCGCATCCACGCAGAAACCGATCTCGCCCGGGAAATCTCCATTGTGCCCGCCGGATCCTGCCTCCGACTGAGTGTAAGCGACACCGGACATGGGATCGACCCGGCCACGCTGGCCCGCATCTTCGATCCATTCTTCACCACCAAAAGTCCCGGTGAAGGCACCGGCCTGGGCCTGTCCATCGTCCAAGGTATCGTCGCCAACCATGGCGCCGCCTTGCGCGTCCGCAGCCATATCGGCCAGGGCACCACGTTTGAAATTTTCTTTTCCGAATCCAGCGCTTCGCCCGAGCACTCGAAACCCGCCGTGCCGCCACCGGAAGGCGGACAAAAATCCATTCTCGTCGTCGATGACGAGCCCTCGGTGGCAAGCTTCATCGCGGCGACGCTGAAAAGATTCGATTATCAAGTCGCCGTGTTTCACGACCCCCGGGAAGCAGTCGCCGCTTTTGCCGCTGCTCCCACCCAGTTTGCCGCGATTGTCACGGATCTGACCATGCCCCACCTGACCGGCGTGGAATTAGTTCAGCAGGTCCGCGCGACCGGCGTGATTGTGCCCGTGGTACTCACTTCGGGTTACAACAAGGAGCTTGCCGCCCTGTCTCCGGAAGTCGCCTTCCGGACCTTCCTGATTTCAAAGCCCTTCGACAGCGTGGACCTGGCCCGAATTCTCGGCCAGGCGCTAAGTCCCATCCCACCGCCGCAGGGACCGCTGCACTGAGAAGTGGCTTCAAGGAGGCCGGCCAATTCAGGGCCCGCGCGTTCCAAGCGCAGCGGGAATCTCAACCTCACGCGAAGGAACGCTTCCGCCCGCATCGTGGGAATAACCCACCCGGGCTGAAGCAACGCGCTCCCGCTGCGTTACCCGCGGCAGTTGAACCGATCCATTCACCACGAATTCCAGACAGATACGGATGCAGAAATAATTCAGCAAATCATCTCAGCTCTAATCGTATCACCTGCGGGTGAAGGCCGGTGGATTTGTCTTTGATTCATCATCCGTGAAATCCGTGGCGTCATCTGCGTATTTAAAAGTTATCCACCCGGCAAAAGTTGCCATGAGTTCATCACCGCTCTTGTGCCGGCTGGCCTGATAACAGCCGGCCGTAGTTCAGGAAAAATTTGTTCTCAAATATTCCGGCCGGATCGTAGCGGCGCTTGGCCGCGAAGAATTCGCGGGCCTGCGGATAGGCTTGCAGGAATTGTTCCTCCGTCGCGTGGGGGCGGTAGGGCAGGTAGTAGCGGCCGCCACAGGAGAGGGCCGCGTCGATGAGATCCCGGGTTAGCGCCTGCATGGCCGCTTCGGAAGCCCCATCGCGGCCCTGGTGGAAGAGCAGCACGAGGCCAAAAACCTCTTCGCTGGCGTAACGGAGAAAAGTATCCCGGTCCGGCTCCACATTCCGCACCGTGATGTTGAGCAATTCGGGCCGGTGTTTCAAAAAGACCGGCCGGGCCTTTCCGATGAATTCGCCCAGCCGTGCACCCGGGATGAAATACTCGTGGAGAATGTCGGTGCTCGCGGGATCGCGCGTGGCGTACAGATTCGACGGCTCATTCATGATCTGATTACGGGAAAGAAGTTTCCCTCCGGTTTCGCCAAAGTGTTTCTCCAGCCACCAGCGAAGGTTTTTCCCATAGTCACTGCCGATGCCGCCCCGGAACACGAGGCGCTTGAGCAGGCTGGGCTTTTCATCCGTCAGGGTGTCGACCGTGGCGCGGTCCGTGGGTTGACGCTTGAGCAAGGTGATGATGCCCGCCTGCATGAATGAATTCGGCGCGACATTGATGCGGCCATAAGCCATGCCCACATCAGAGCGGCCCCAGGTGAGATCGTGATAATTGCAGGTATAATCCGCAGGATCGATGCGATGCGGTTCCGCCACGTAGAATTCGTTTGGCACCACCCGCAGGTTCACTTCGAGGATCACCCCGAAGAGCCCGTAACCACCGAGGGCCAGCGAAAAAAGCTCCTGGTTCTCGGTGCGACTGCACCGCAGAATCGAACCGGACGCCGTCAGGATGCGAAATGATTCCACGGTACTGCTGATCGGCGGGGAATCGTTTTGCCAGCCGTGGCAATTGACCGAAATTGATCCTCCCACCGAAAAATCATTGTTCGACTGCATGACCGCGACGGCAAATCCACGGTGATCGAGGTACGGGATGATCTCCGACCACCTCGCCCCGGAGCCGACGGTCAGAATGCGCGTTTTTTCATCCAGCGACATCCGGTTGAATGGGAGCATGTCCAGCACGATGGCCTCGGGGTAAATGGTGTGGCCGCCCATCGAGTGATGCGCACCGCTGATCGAAATATGACTGCCCTGCTCCGCAGCCCGCCGAACCAGAGCGGACAGCTGCCGTTCCGCTTCGGCGGGGTCACTGGCAATGGCGATCACCTCCGACGGCTGGTTCGCGTTCAAACGGCTGGCATCGTCGGTCCCGGCCGTGGCGACCGGCAGCGGCGCCGCCCCATCGCGCCACCAGACGCGGGCAAAAAAAACGACCGGAGGTCCAAGCGCGGCTGCGATAAGCAGGATGAAAAAAATGATCAGTGTTTTCTTGATGCGCATAAATTTAAAGTTCCGCCCGTGAGTCCGGATCAATAATCAAAGAGATGCTCAACCCTCAGCTGCCGGGCCTCGATTTCCCGCAGCATGACACCAAGCGATTTTACCGGCGCCTGGATGGCGATCCGCTTGAAGGCGGCGCCCGTGAGCAGCTCCATCGTGAACAAGGGACTGCCTGCCGTGAGATCGTAATTCCAGGAAGCGGGTGCGATAATTGTCAGCAGGATCTCGTCATTCCCTGCGATCTCCTCAAATTGCACTCCCTGACGGGCAAGCACAGGCACCGTCTCGGTGAAACCCTGATAATGCGGTACGGTGATGATCCATGACTGGTCCCCGAGCTGTTTGATTTTTTTAACGTTCGGGTCCTGGAAAGCCTCGGCGGGAATTTGCCTGACTGTGGCATAAACCTCGGTATCGGCGATCCCATAGACCGAATGACTGGCGAGGCGGATCACTCCAGCGTAGATCGATTTCACGCCGTATTCGAGACTGAGAAAAAATTTTCGTTCGCACTTGCGCAGGAAGTGCGGGCCGAAAAAATCCGTCGTCGACCACAGGCCGGCTAATTTACGGCCAAAGGGGAAATCGTACCACGGTTGAGTGGGGACAAAGTCGCCGTATTCGCGCGCCACTTGCGCCGCATAGATTTCCTCCCGGCCCGTCGTGCCGCCGATCCACTCGAAAAGCCGGCCCACGGTGTTTTCGTAGACGCCCTTGATCGCATAT
>JANYDX010000141.1 GCA_025363395.1 Verrucomicrobiota bacterium | reverse complement strand
CGCGGAACCGCTGGAGTGGGTTCGCGTGTTGATGGCCGACGACCGGGCGGCGCTTGAAGACGCATTGCGCCGGCTGGCCGACGAGGAAAATTGTCCCCTCATTTTAACCACCGGCGGAACCGGACCTGGGCCGCGCGATATCACCCCGGAAGCCACGCGTGCAGTAATCGAAAAAGAACTCCCCGGTTTCGGTGAAGTCATGCGGATGCAAAGTTACGCCACAGTGAAAACCGCCATCCTCTCGCGTGCCACCGCCGGGGTGCGCGGTCGCTCGCTCATCGTGAATCTTCCCGGCCGGCCGCGCTCAATTGAGGAATGCCTCCCGCTGCTCGTTCCCGCCATCGCCGAGGCCCTCGATCACATCGCCGGATTTCGCCCCAAGCTGGCTTAGGCAGAGCGCGACTGCGAGGCAGAGCGTAAAATTAATCGCGAACTGCCGCACTGCCGCGCCGCGCGTTTAAGGCCAAACACTCCCCTTCACTTCGCCGACTCATCAGCCCGCGAAGGAGCCAGCATGTAATGAACCCCGGTCGCGGGCACAAACAGTCCACGCGGCGCACCCTGATATTTCACCCTGCCCTGCACCAGCAGCAGCAAATCGTCGCAAAGCGCCATCACTTCATCGGGTGAATGCGTCACATAAATCATCGGGATCGAAAATTCGTCCCGCACGCGGATAAAATAAGGCAGCAATCGTTCGCGCAGCGGCGCATCCAAGCCCGCGAGTGGTTCGTCGAGCAAAAGCAGGCGCGGGGCGGCGAGTAACGCGCGACCGAGGGCGACCCGCTGTTTTTCCCCGCCGGACAAGGTGTCGATGCGGCGGTCCACCAGCGCGGTAATTTCCAGCACTTCAATAACGTGCTCGAAATTTAAGCCGGCCGGCCGCGACTGCCGTGCACCATAGCCATAGAGCAGATTTTTCCGCACGGAGAGATGCGGAAACAACGCGCCGTCCTGCGGCACGTACCCCACCGCGCGGTTTTCAGGGCGCACGAATTTATGCGCGGCCACGTCCGTGAGCGCGGCGCCATCGATTCGCACCACCCCCGCGGCCGGCGCCCGCAAACCCCCGATGATTTCAAGGAGCGAAGTTTTGCCCGCACCCGACGTGCCAAATACAGCCGTCACTCGCCCCGCCAGCAGCGCGTCCACTTCCAACGTGAACTGCGTCAGCGGCAATCTCACCCCGGACAATACAACGCTCATCCGTTTTGCCTCCGTAAAAGCCATCCGCTCAACCACACCGATCCAAAGGCGATGGCCACGGATATCGCGAGTAAGATGAGCGCTTCCCGGTCCTGACCCAGTTGGGCGAGATGATGAATCGAGAGTGCGAGCGTCACCGTCTTTCCCGGTATGAAACCTGCGACCATAATTGTCGCTCCAAACTCTCCCAGCGCCCGCGCAAACGCCAATGCTGCCCCACCCGCCAGCCCGCGCATCGCCAGGGGCAACGTGATCGTGGTGAATACCCGCCACGGACCGGCCCCCAGCGTCCGGGCGATCCGCTCGAGCCGGGGATTGACGCTTTCAAACGCCACCCTCGCCGTGCTCACCAGCAGAGGGAAAGACATCACCGCCGTGGCCACCACGACGGCGCGCCACGTAAACACGATCTCCAGGCCAAGCGACTTCTCCAAAAATCCTCCGAGCACACCACGCCGGCCGAGCAGCATCAGGAGAATAAGGCCCGTTGCCACCGGCGGCAACACGAGCGGCAACGCCACAAACGTTTCCACGAGGGATTTGCCGGGCCACTCCCGTCGCGCGAACATCCACGCCAGAGCGATGCCGAAGGGCAGAATCAACAGCGTGCTGAGTGCAGCGACGCCAAGCGTAAACCAAGTGATCTGCCATGCTTCGGCCGACATTCAGAATTGCATCACGGCGCCGGCAGAAAGCCGTATTTGGTAAAGATCGCCCGCGCTTCAGGTGAAGCGAGGTAGGCGGCAAACTTGCGCGCCGCTTCCGCATTCTTCGAGTCCTTCATCACGGCGAGTGGATAGGAAACCTTCGGAATACCTGGGCGATTGCCAAGAAAAATTGGTTCTTTGATCCCCACCAGATCGTCAATCTAAATGTGCTTCCCAAAGTCCCACTCGAGGAGCTTCTCTTCT
>JANYDX010000140.1 GCA_025363395.1 Verrucomicrobiota bacterium | reverse complement strand
CCGGCGAACGCGTGAAAGTTAAGAAGTCGGGTAAGTAAGTTCCCCGATCTTCACCAACCAACTTCAAGTCCGCGGCCGCGATTCATCGCGCCGCGGGTTTTTGTTTTCCAAGTAACGAATTGAGATCCGCCACCCGCTCTTTCGTCGGCGCAATTGGCCAACTGACCAGCGATCAACTGATGGCTTTTTCGTAGTCCGCAGCGGACATCAAGCCCGCGACTTCCGCGGGATTGGACAGTTTGAGTTTGAGCATCCAACCGTCGGTGTAAGGAGCGGAATTCACTTTTTCCGGATTGGAATCGAGGGCCTTGTTCACTTCTACAACGGTGCCGCCCACGGGAGAATAAACATCCGACGCTGCTTTGACGGATTCCACGACCCCGAACGTTTCTCCCGCTTTCAAGGTGGCGCCCACCTTGGGCACCTGGACAAAGGTGATGTCGCCCAGACTGTTTTGTGCATAGTCGGTGATGCCAACGAGCGCCGTGCCGTCAGCGGCGACCTTGAGCCATTCGTGAGATTTGACGTATTTCAGTTCGGACGGGACGTTGCTCATGGGATTAGTTTTTCTTTAAGGGCACGAAGGGAGGCTTGACGAGTTGCAGATTCAATTTGGTGCCGCGGATATCCACGGCCAGTTGGTCCTTCAGCGAGGCCGCGTCGACCAAAGCCGAACCGATGGCTTCGTTGATGATCGGGGAAAGCGTTCCCGACACGACCTGCCCGACTTCGTGACCGGACGGACCCAGCACTGAGCTGCCGGCGCGGACAATTCGGCGGTCGCCGGTCTTAAAAAAGATAATCTTTTTGGCCGAACCGTTCGCTTTCTCCACTTTCAGCGCGGACGAGCCGATGAAGTCTCCCTTATCAAGTTTCACCACCCAGCCGAGGCCGGCGGTGAGCGGCGAAATATTTTCCGTGATCTCGTGACCGTAGAGCGGAAATCCTGCCTCAAGCCGCAAGCTGTCACGCGCGCCCAGTCCGGTTAGTTCCAAGCCGAGTGGAATACCCGCCGCCAACACGGCCTCGGCGAGACGCTCCGTGTCAGCCGCCGGACAGTAAAGCTCGACGCCGTCCTCCCCGGTGTAACCAGTGCGGGAAATTAGGCAGGGCACACCGGCAACCGCCCCTTCGGCGAAGTGATAATACTTGATATCAGTCAGCGCACTTTTCGTGAGGGTCTGAATGATTTTCACGGCGCGCGGACCCTGCACGGCCAGTTGACCGTAGTCAGGCGAACGGTCGGTGACGCTGCAGTTGAAGGCTTTGGCCTGCTCCTGCATCCACGTAATGTCCTTGGCGATGTTGCCGGCGTTGATGCAGAGAAAATAGTCGTTCACTCCCCGCATGTAGACGAGCAGATCGTCCACCACGCCACCGGTCGGATAGCACATCACCGTGTAAAGGATTCGGCCCGGGAAAAGTTTGCCGCAGTCGTTGGTCACCAGGTGCTGGAGGTAGCGCAACGCGTCCGGGCCCTTGACGTCTGCCTCGCCCATGTGACTGACGTCGAACAAACCGCAGCGCTGGCGAACCGCCTTGTGCTCTTCAAGAATGCTCCGGTATTGCACCGGCATATCCCAGCCCGAGAAATCCACCATGCGTCCGCCGTTCCGGCGATGAAACCCATTCAGGGGCGTGGTCTGGATGACACTCATGCGCCAACTAAGTGTAATGCACTCCACGCCGGCAAGGAAACTTTGATGGGCGCCATCATCATTAAGGCGTCAGGTGCCGGTTAAAAGATATTGTGTTCAATCCTCCTCATCTCCTCTTACTCTTGCGAAATGTCCGGCCGCCTCCTCACCGCCTTTTGGGTGCACACGCCCCACCCCTTTCTGATCAGATTCAGTGAGAATTTCGGTATCCGCTACTATGGCCTCGCCTATCTGGCCGGATTTGTCGCCGCCGGCTGGTTGCTGCACCGCTATCATCAGGCGGGGCGCAGCACATTGGATACGACCGCGATTTTTGACCTGATGACCTGTCTGATCACTGGCGTGGTTGTCGGCGGTCGTCTAGGCTACTTCCTCCTCTACAAAGCTGAAGAGTTTCTCAAAGACCCGCTCGTGTTGTTCCGGGTGTGGGAGGGAGGCATGGCCAGCCATGGCGGGTTTGCGGGCGTCGTGATCGCAATGTGGTGGTTCACCCGCAAACGAGACATGAGCTTCCGACAGGTGGCCGATCTGGTGGTGACGGTTGCTCCGCTCGGAATTTTATTCGGACGCCTGGCCAACTTCATCAACGGCGAACTCTGGGGCAAATCGGGAACAGTGCCATGGGCGATAATTTTCAGCCAGACGGGCGGCGGACCGATGCCCCGCCATCCCTCTCAGCTTTATGAAGCCCTGCTTGAGGGCTTGGTGCTTTTCATTTACCTGCAAATGCGGTTCTGGAAAAGCACCGTAGCGGAAAAACAACCTGGCCGACTCGCCGGGGAATTCCTGATCGCCTACGCCCTGGCCCGCGTTATCGGGGAACTGTTTCGCGAGCCGGACGCCGGCCTTATCCTCGGATTGAGCCGGGGAACGTTTTATTCGCTGTTTATGTTCGCCGGGGGCATTACGCTGATCGCGTATGCCAGCGGGCGGAAATCACAGCGTAAAGCCTGAGGGGATCAGCGCGCCTTTGCAGACGCAGAGAATACCGTCGCGGATGACAATATCATGCGGGTAGTCGCCGTCCGGCTTGCCTTCCGGCGATAAAACCACGCCATCGCCGATGCGGGCGTTCTTGTCGATGATCGCGTGGCGGATGCGGCAATTGCGGCCTACCCCGATCGGGGGCCGGCCCCGGGCCTTGTCCGCCTGAACCTCCACGTCCGACTGATAGTAATCCGCGCCCATCATCACCACGTCTTCGAGATTGGAATTCTCACCGAGGATCGACCGGATGCTGATCACGCAGTGCTTGAGGGTGGAATCCGTCACCAGGCAGCCATCGCCGAGAACGACATGGTCGATGTTGCAGCGGTTGATCTTTGACGACGGCAAATAGCGGGGATGCGTGTAGATCGGGGCACTGCGGTCAAAGAAATTGAACGGGGGTAGCGGCTGGGCGAGCGCGAGGTTCGCTTCGAAAAACGCCCGGACTGTCCCAATATCCTCCCAATAACCTTCGAAAATATAGCTGCACAATTTGGATTTTCCGAGCAACGCGGGGATGACCTCCTTGCCAAAATCCTTCATGCTGTTGTCGAGCGCATTCTTGAGCACGTCGCGGCTGAAAACATAAATACCCATCGAAGCCAGGCACAGCTTCTCTGACGAAGGCGCCAGTTTTTTCTCCAACACCGAACTGATCGTCAGACTGTTGATGATCGCCGGATCTTTTGGTTTCTCGACGAACTCTATCACGGACAAATCGTCCCGCACCCGCATCAGACCCAGCCCCTCCACCTTGGAAACCGGAAAGGGAATGGCGGCAATGGTGACGTCCGCGCCGGTCGCGACGTGCTGATCCACAATTTTGCTGAAATCCATCCGATACAATTGATCGCCGGAAAGAATCAAGACGTAGTCATGACCATGGCGGTGAAAGTGCACCAAATTGCGGCGAACGGCATCGGCCGTTCCCTCATACCAGGCGTTGCTTTTTTCGGTCTGTTCCGCCGAAAGGATATCGATAAAACCGCCACCGAAAGGATCGAACTGATAGCTTTTTTGAATGTGCCGGTGCAGCGAGGCGGTCAAAAACTGTGAGAGGACGAAAATGCGATTATAGCCCGAGTTCAGACAATTGCTGATTGGAATGTCCACCAGGCGGTATTTACCCGCGAGCGGTACCGCCGGCTTGCAGCGTTCTTTGGTGAGCGGAAACAGTCGTGTGCCGCGACCACCGCCCATGATTACTGACAAAACTCGTTTGGATTCGGCCATAAGGGGTATTGTTTCTAATTCCTTGCAGTATGATTATAACGTCATCAAAAATCTCCAGCTTAAATCCATAAATCTACTATGTGCGGAATCGTTGGTTACATCGGCAAACAAAAGGCTTCGGCCATCATTCTTGAGGGGCTCAAACGCCTCGAATACCGCGGCTATGATTCAGCCGGCGTGGCGACGCAACAGGGAGACCATTTTGATCTCGCCAAAAAAATCGGCCGGGTGGAAGGCCTCATTAAGACGACCCCCGCGCTGAAACTGCCCGGCACGACCGGCATCGGCCACACGCGCTGGGCCACCCACGGCGGTGTCACCGACGCCAACGCCCATCCACACATCAGCAGCGATCAGAAGTTCGCGATCATCCACAACGGCGTCGTGGAAAATTACGCGAGCATCAAGAAATTTCTCCTGACGAAAGGCTACACCTTCAAATCCGAAACGGACACAGAAGTACTCTGCAACCTGATTGCCTATCACTACCAGAAGGAGCCCGCGACCAAGGAAGGCAGCCGCTTCCTTGAATCCGTCCGCAAGACGCTGCGGCATATCGAGGGAACTTATGGCATCGCTGTGATGTGCGCCGACAATCCCGCGGAAATCGTCGCGGCGCGCAAAGGCTCGCCTCTGATCCTTGGCGTGGGTGATGGCGAGCTGATGCTCGCCAGTGACGTCTCGGCGATCATCAGCCGCACGCAAAACGTCGTTTACCTGAAGGACGGCGAGATCGTCCACATGACGGCGCAGAATTTCTCGATCACGACACTCGATTCCTCGGATGTGTCGCCAGTCATCGACAAGATCACCTGGAACATCGAGGACTCCGAGGTGGGCGCGTTCGATCACTTCATGGAGAAGGAGATTTTCGAACAGCCTGCCGCACTGGAGAACACGATGCGCGGACGCTTTTCCGAAGACGGCAGCACCGCCCAGTTTGGCGGACTCAACATCACCGCGATCGATTTCCGGCAGGTTGACCGTTTTCATTTCATCGCCTGCGGCAGCGCGTGGCATGCGTGTCTGGTGGCTGAGCAACTGATCGAACGTTTCGCCCGCGTGCCGGTCGAGGTGGATTACGCCTCGGAGTTCCGCTACCGTAACATTCCGCTCAGTAAGAACGCCCTGTTCTTCACCATCAGCCAGTCCGGCGAAACGATCGACACGCTCGCCGCCATGCGCGAAGCCAAGCGCAAAGGCTACAAGGTCCTTGCGATCAGCAATGTCGTCGGCTCCAGCATTGCCCGTGAAGCCGATGGTGGCGTTTATCAGCACGTCGGTCCCGAAATCGGCGTCGCGTCGACCAAGGCGTTCACCTCGCAGTTGCTCGTCGGCGCCATGCTGGCACTGTATATCGGCCGCATGCGCGACATGAGCTTCAGCGGCGGCATCGAATACGTGAAGGCGCTCAAGGGCGCGCCCGATCTGGTTCGCGAAACGCTCAAGCTGGCGCCTCAATTAAAGGAGATCGCCAAGCGCTACGCCCATTACAAGGACATGCTCTTTCTCGGCCGGTTGACCCTTTTCCCCGTCGCCTTGGAAGGAGCGCTCAAGCTCAAGGAAATTTCCTACATTCACGCCGAGGGCTATCCTGCCGCGGAAATGAAGCACGGCCCGATTGCGCTGATCAGCGAGGAATGCCCCTCCGTCTTCTTTGTGCCATCAGGAGAGATGTTCAACAAAGTCGTATCCAGCATGCAGGAAATCAAGGCTCGCAAAGGCAAGATCATCGCCATCGCAACACAGAATTGCGAATTGCCTTCGGGCTTGGTGGACGAACTTATCCGGATCCCCGAGTGCCATGAAGCCGTACTGCCCATCGTAGCGTCCATCCCGGTCCAATTGCTCAGTTATTATATGGCCGTGGAGCTGAAGCGAGACGTGGACAAGCCGCGCAATCTCGCCAAGTCCGTCACGGTCGAATAATTCCATGCAAGTTTCACCCACGCGCGAGGAATTCCTGCGCCTGAGCAAGCAGGGCAATGTGGTGCCTGTGCGGACCGACCTGCTGGCCGACTTGGAAACGCCCGTTTCCGCCTACGCCAAACTCCGCGGCAACGGACCGGCCTTTCTCCTCGAATCGGTCGAGGGCGGGGAAAATGTCTCACGCTACAGTTTCATCGGCTGCAACCCGCGAAAAATTCTGCGAGCCGAGCCGGGGGATGCCGATCCGCTCGCTCGCCTGCAAAAGGAACTGGCCAATTACAAGCCGGTGAAAGTTCCGGGATTGCCCCCCTTCACGGGCGGAGCTGTCGGGTATCTCGGCTACGAGTACATCCACAGTGTCGAGCCATCTGTGCCGCTGGCCGCGCGTAATGAATTGGGCGTGCCCATGATGTGGTTCATGCTCTGCGACTCCGTTCTGGCCTTTGACCGGGCCCACCAGATCATGCAACTCATCGTGAATGCGCACGTCGGCCAGGATGCCGGCGGCGCATACGACGATGCCTGTGCCGAGCTCCGGCGCATGCAAGCAGCATTGGCCCAGCCCTCTCCGCTAATTTCAGCCCCCTTGGTGGACACCGGGTCGGTGCAAGTGCCGCAGGGCAATTTCACCCAGGCCGCGTTTGAACAAATGGTTGACCAGTCCAAGGAATTTATCCGCGCCGGCGATATTTTCCAAATCGTCCTTTCCCAGCGCTTCACCCGGGAGTTCACCAAGACTCCACTCGACCTGTACCGCGCACTCCGCACCGTTAATCCGTCGCCTTACATGTTTCTGCTCGAAGCCGATAACTTTGCCTTGGTCGGGGCTTCGCCCGAGGTGCATGTGCGTTTGACCAACCGGAAGGTGGAAATCCGGCCCATCGCCGGCACTCGCCCGCGTGGTAAAACGAGTGCTGAGGATGTCGCGTTTGAAAAAGATCTGCTGGCCGACGACAAGGAGCGCGCAGAACACCTCATGTTGGTTGATCTTGCCCGGAATGACATTGGACGGGTGTGCGAGTATGGTTCGGTCAAGGTACCCGAATTTATGTTAATCGAGCGCTACTCGCATGTGATGCACATTGTGTCGCAAGTAGAGGGCCAACTTGCGCCAGAACGTACCGCTTTTGACCTCATGCGAGCCACCTTCCCTGCTGGCACCGTCAGCGGCGCCCCAAAAATACGCGCGATGCAACTTATAGCTGAAAAAGAGGGAACTCAACGCGGCAGCTATGCCGGTGCGCTGGGCTATTTCAGCTACGACGGGAACTTGGATTCCTGCATAACTCTCCGTACTGCATTAGTTAAAAACGGCCAAGTCCACATCCAGGCGGGAGCCGGTGTGGTGGCTGACTCGATCCCGACAGCTGAATATCAGGAGACGATTAACAAGGCGTCGGCCCTGTTTAAGGCGATTACATTGTCCGATAAGCTCTCAAGTTAGGGCATCCAAGCGGCACACTGTCGCGTATTATTGGTCAGAATAGGGTATGTGGGAATTTCCCTCCGCCTTCCGGCATCTTATATGCAAGAAGACTGGGAGAATTCACCGTTAGTCCAACCAACGATAAATCATTATGCCTAACCGCAAAAAGACTCCCCGCTCCACGCCGGTAGCAGTTACGGTGCTTAAGGATCGTGCAGCAGCCACTCCGGCCATGCCTTCGACCGAAGAGGGGTTGAGCATCCGGCCGGAAATCACCACGGCGATTGCAACTTCGCAGTTTGATCAAGCCTCACCGGTTGATCGGCGCGACGAACGTTCTAATCTTCAGCTTTACCTCAACGAAATCCGCCAGACTCCCCTGCTCACCGTGCAAGAAGAGATCAAGCTGGCC
>JANYDX010000128.1 GCA_025363395.1 Verrucomicrobiota bacterium | reverse complement strand
CTGTCATTGGCTTCGACATGGGTGGAACGAGCACGGACGTGTCCAGGTTTGATGGTAGTATGCAGCAAGTGTTTGAAACCAACATTGCTGGTGTCGTGCTGCAAACACCTCAATTGGACATCCAGACCGTGGCAGCGGGGGGAGGATCGTGTCTGAAGTTCCAGAACGACGATTCGATGGTCAAACCACTCAAGGAATCACTCGAAAAAGTGGATGCCAAGATCGGTGAAATCGAAAAAGCTCGCGCCAGCGCCTACGGTCAGTTGTCCGAACAATTGAAGTCGCTCGGCACCGCGCAAACCTCCCTACAAGCCGAGGCCGCCAAGCTCACAACCGCGCTGCGTTCGACGACCACCGCGGGAACGTGGGGTGAACTGCAACTCCGCCGCGTCGTCGAAATGTCGGGCATGAGTTCTTATTGTGATTTCACCGAACAACAATCCGCGGGAAGTTTTCGGCCCGACCTGATTGTCCGCCTGCCCGGCGGCCAGCAAATCGTCATCGACGCCAAGGCGCCCAACGACGCGTATCGCGAAGCCGCCAATGCGTCCGATGAAAATGTGCGCCTCGCAAAACTCGCCGAGCACGCTGGAAAAGTCCGGAGTCATATCGACGCCCTCGGCGCCAAGGATTATTGGGCGCAATTTCAACCCTCGCCTGAATTCGTGGTGCTTTTTTTACCCGGTGATCAATTCCTGTCCGGTGCCCTGCAAGCCGACGCCACGCTCATTGATCGAGCCATCGCAAAAAAAGTGCTGCTCGCCACGCCCGCTACGCTCATCGCCCTTCTCAAGGCCGCCGCGTACGGCTGGAGGCAGGAATCCGTTTCCAAAAATGCCGAGGAAATCGCCAACCTTGGACGCGCGCTGTATGATCGCATCAGCGGCTTCGCCGACCACCTCGACAAGGTCGGCCGCGGCCTCGAAACCGCCAGCAAATCCTACAACTCCGCAATCGGCGCTTTCGAAGGAACGCTGCTGCCCGGCGCCCGCAAATTCGTCGAACTCGGCGCCAAAGGCGCCAAGGAGCTCCCCGAGCCCGGCCCCGTCGAGACGGCTCCGCGTACAATCACTAAGCGCGACTAAAACGTATTCAGGATAATCGTGAGAAGGATCGATCCGGTCTTAAACACGCCTGGCTTTGGCGGCTTGCTTTCTTTCGTGTATTTCGTGTGTTTCGTGGGCAAATAAATTCATGAAGTCACTCGAAGGCATCTGGCAGCCCGTCTACGCAGAGCTTGATGGCGAGGAAGCGCCGCGGATGGCGCTGGAAAAAATGGAGCTCGAGCTATCCGCCGGCAAATACACCGTGCGCTTCGGTGGTGAGGCGTATGATCAAGGCCTCTACGAAGTCGATGAGACAAGTATCACGCTGCGCGGCCTCCACGGCCCGAATCAGGGCCGGATCATTCCTTCCCTCTTTAAATTCGCCGGCGCCGCACTCTCAATCTGCTACGGCCTCGGTGGTGAGCGTCCCGCCAAGTTCACCACCAGTTCCGGCCAGCAGCGCTACCTCGTCAACTACCAGCGCAAGCAGTAAGCCAAACTGGTTGCTGCGGCATTTCCCCTCGACTCCTTCGATTACTTCGCGAGACAAATGATTTCAGCTCCCGGAAAATTGTCTCGCGAAGGAGCTGAAGGGAACGAAGAAGATGCCAAATTCCTGCATTTCCTTTTCGTGGCTTTTCGTGACTCTTTGTGGCAATTCTTCCCCCCATGCCACGCGTCACCGGCCTCTTCATCTACCCCGTGAAATCCTTGCGCGGCCACGCGGTGCTCACAGCGGAATTCGACGCCCTTGGTTTCATCGATGACCGGCGCTTCATGATCGTGGATGACACCGGTAAATTCCTGACCCAGCGCACCGTCCCTCGCATGGCACTTATCGATGCCACACTGCACGCCAGTTCGCTCACGCTTTCCACTCACGCTAATAACCCTATCTCTGTTCCCACGAGCCCTGATCTAGAGACGCCACTGCTTTTTGTCAGCGTCTGGAAGAGCGAAGGCCTTCAAGCGGAGGACTGCGGTGCAGACGCCGCCAGCTGGCTGAGTGATTTTCTCGGATTGAAGTGCCGCCTCGTTCGGATTGGCCAAAAATTTTCCCGCCCCATGCTCAAGCCCAGCGCCCGTCCGGGCGACACCGTCTCCTTCGCGGACGCGTCCCCCTTCCTCGTCATCAGCGCAGCCTCACTCGCCCAGCTCAACGACCGCATCCACGAAAACCAGGGCGAGCCGGTGCCCATGGACCGTTTCCGGCCAGGTATTGTCATTGATGGCTGCGCCGCCTTCGCGGAAGACACCTGGACGCGCCTCCAAATTGGCGACGCCGTCTTTCGCCATGGCGGCCCGTGCGCACGTTGCATCGTTACCACCACGGACCAGTCCAGTGGTAAACGCACCGGCAAGGAACCACTCCGCACCCTCGCCACCTTCCGCCGCGACAAGACCGATTCCACCGACGTCAACTTCGGCGTCAATCTCATCCACGAAACCAAACGCGGCACGCTGCAAGTGGGTGACGAGGTCG
>JANYDX010000109.1 GCA_025363395.1 Verrucomicrobiota bacterium | reverse complement strand
CCTGCAAAAAAGCGTGAGCACCGTGGGCGGCATCACGCTCTACATGCAGCCGGTGCAGGACATCACCATCGATACGACAGTCAGCCGCACCCAATACCAGTTCGTCCTGCAAAGTTCCTCCATGTCAGACCTGACCACGTGGGTGCCGCGCCTGATGGCAAAGTTGCACGAGGAGCCCGAGCTCCAGGATCTGGCGAACGATTTGCAGACGCAGGGTCGCCAGGTTTATCTCGAACTGGATCGCGCCGCCGCCAGTCGTTACGGAATCGCGACCACGCAGGTCAGCAACATCCTCTATAACGCCTTTGGGCAGCGCCTGATTTCCACCATTTTCACCCAGTCGAATCAGTACCGCGTGGTGCTGGAGGTGAAGCCCGAGTTCCGCGTGGGACCGCTCGCGCTCGACCGGCTTTATCTCACCTCGTCGAGTGGCACCCAGGTGCAGCTGTCCTCGCTCGCGCACATTGTCGAGCAACCCGCGCAGCTGTCGATCGCGCGGCTCGGCCAGTTTCCCGCCACGCGGATTTCCTTCAACCTCGCCAGTGGCGTCTCGCTCGGTGCCGCGGTGGATAAAATCAAAGCCGTGGAAAAAGAGATCGGTCTGCCGCTCTCCATCGAAACAAGTTTCCAGGGTGCGGCTCACGCCTTCGAAGCCGCCTTGAGCAACCAACTCTGGCTCATCCTCGCCGCGATCGTCACCATGTACATCGTTCTCGGGGTACTCTACGAGAGCTACATTCACCCGATCACGATTTTGTCGACGCTTCCGTCGGCAGGCGTTGGCGCTCTGCTGGCGCTGATGATCGCGGGCAGTGATCTGGATGTGATCAGCATCATCGGCATCATTCTGCTGATCGGCATTGTGAAGAAAAATGCGATCATGATGATTGATTTCGCGCTCGAGGCGGAACGCACCGGCGGCCTCACGCCGCGGGAGGCGATTTACCAGGCCTGTCTGCTTCGTTTCCGGCCGATTCTCATGACCACCATGGCGGCGTTGCTCGGAGCGCTGCCGCTGATGGTGGGCCGGGGGATGGGAGCCGAGCTGCGCCATCCGCTGGGTATCACGATGGTCGGCGGTCTGATGGTGAGTCAGGTGCTCACGTTGTTTACCACGCCAGTGATCTATCTGGCCTTCGACCGGCTGGCCCGACGTTTCCGGCGCCGGCCCACTTTGCCTCATGCCGCCCTTGTCGAGAAACCGACTCAGGCATGAAATTCGTCGAGCTCTTTATCCGCCGGCCGGTGGCCACCACGTTGCTGACGATTGGCGTCGCACTGAGCGGAGCCATGGCATTTCGGTTTCTGCCAGTGTCGCCGTTGCCGCAGGTGGACTACCCGACGATTGCGGTGAATGCCAATGTGGCAGGTGCGAGTCCCGAGACGATGGCCGCCACGGTGGCCACGCCGCTCGAACGTGCGTTGGGCCGCATCGCGGGCGTTTCGGAAATGACTTCGTCCAGCTCGCTCGGGAACACGCGCGTCACGCTCCAGTTCGATTTATCGCGTGACATCAACGGCGCCGCGCGGGATGTGCAGGCGGCCATCAATGCGGCGCGCAGTCTCCTGCCCACCAGCCTGACGAGCAACCCGACCTATCGAAAAATCAACCCGGCGGAGGCGCCGATTCTGCTCCTCGCGCTCACCTCCAAGACGCTTTCGCGCGGCGAAATGTATGATGCCGCGTCGACTATCCTCGCGCAAAAAATATCGCAGATCGATGGCGTGGGTGACGTCTCGGTGGGCGGTGGTGCGTTGCCGGCGGTGCGCGTGGAACTCAACCCGACCCAGCTTTTCGCGCACGGCATTCCGCTTTCCGCCGTCCGCACCGCGATTGCCACCGCGAACGCCAACCAAGCGAAAGGTTTTGTCGAGGAGGGGGACATCCGCTGGCAAGTGGCGGCCAACGATCAGGCGCTGCACTCAAGCGACTATTTGCCGCTGATTATAAGCTACAGCAACGGCGCACCCGTGCGCCTGGGCGACGTGGCCTCGGTCGTGGACTCCGTGGAAAATGTCCGTAACGCCGCTGTCTTCAACGGTGCTCCGGCTGTCATCATTCAGATCACGCGCCAGCCGGGGGCGAACATCATTGAAACCGTGGACCAGATCAAGGCACAGCTGCCTGTGCTCAAGGCGTCCATCTCCAGCGAAATCGTGGTCCAGGTCGCCTCTGATCGCTCGGTCACGATTCGCACCTCGTTGCACGAAGTTGAATTCACCCTGGTCCTTGCCGTCGCGCTCGTGACGCTCGTGGTCTTTCTTTTTCTGGGCAACGCGCGTGCGACCCTGATTCCCGCCGTGGCGGTGCCGGTGTCGCTGATCGGCACGTTTGCGATCATGTACGTGGCGGGCTTCAGCCTCAACAATCTCTCGCTGATGGCTCTCACGATTGCCACGGGCTTCGTGGTGGACGACGCCATTGTCGTGTTGGAAAACGTCTCGCGGCACATCGAGCGCGGGGTGCCGCGTTTCGAGGCGGCGATCCTTGGGGCCCGCGAAGTTGGCTTCACGGTGATTTCGATGAGTCTCTCGCTGATCGCCGTGTTCATTCCCATCATGATGATGGGTGGCCTCATTGGGCGGCTGTTTCGTGAATTTGCGATCACGCTCTCGGCCGCGATCCTGGTTTCGCTGGTGGTTTCACTCACGGTCACGCCGATGATGTGCGCCCGCTTGTTGCGCGCCGACCGGGAGGTTTCGCCCAAGCAACCCGGCTGGGCCGCCCGCTTCTTTGCCCGCGTCGTGGCATTTTACGGCCGCTCGCTGGGCTGGGCCTTGCGGCACAGTTTCGTGGTGTTGCTGCTGCTCGGCGCGACCGTCGGGCTCAACGTCTATCTCTACACGGTGATCCCCAAAGGCTTTTTCCCGCAACAGGACACCGGAGTGATTCAAGGTGGGATTCAAGCCGACCAAAGCATTTCCTTTCCAGCGATGAAGGTGAAATTGGAGAGCCTCGCGGAAATTGTGCGCAACGATCCCGCGGTCGCCACGGTCAGCGCGTTCACGGGCGGCGGCAACGGCGGCTTTATGTTTGTCGCGTTGAAGCCGCTCTCCGAACGCAAGGTTTCCTCCGACATAGTTATCAACCGGCTGCGCGGTCAGACGGGGCGGATCACTGGAGCGCAACTTTTTCTGCAGGCGGCGCAAGATATCCGCGTCGGCGGGCGAGGGAGTTCCGCGCAGTATCAGTTTACCATTCAGGCCGACCACATCGCCGAGCTGCGCGAGTGGACCCCGAAGATCATCACGGCGTTGAAGGGCCTGCCCATGATCACGGATGTGAACGCGGACACGCAGGACCGGGGTCTGCAAACCACGCTCACTTATGATCGCGACACCATCGCGCGCCTTGGGCTTACCGTGACCAAAATCAACTCCGCGCTTTACGACGCGTTTGGCCAGCGCCAGGTGTCCACGTTGTTCAAGCCGCTCAACCAGTACCACGTTGTGATGGGGGTCGCACCGGAGTTCTGGCAAAGTCCCGAGGCCCTCAATCAAGTTTACGTCATCGGTGCGGGCGGAGTGAAGGTGCCGTTCTCTGCTTTTGCGCGCTACGAATCCACGGCGGCAGCGCTGTCGGTCAACCACCAGGGCCAGTTTGTTTCCACCACGCTTTCGTTCAATCTCGCACCGGCCATTTCACTGGCGGAAGCTGGTGAGGCAATCACCAGTGCGATGGCCCGTCTGGGCGTGCCGAGCACCGTCATCGGCAGTTTCCAGGGCACGGCGCGCGTTTTCCAGCAGTCACTCAGCAACCAGCCCATCCTGATCCTCGGTGCGCTCATCGCCGTGTATCTGGTGCTGGGTATTTTGTACGAGAGTTACATCCATCCCATCACCATTCTTTCCACGCTGCCTTCCGCGGGAGTCGGCGCCTTGCTCGCCCTGATGGCCTGTGGCAGCGAATTCAATTTGATCGCCCTGATCGGGGTGCTGCTGCTGATCGGCATCGTGAAGAAAAATGCGATCATGATGATCGATTTTGCCATCGCCGTCGAGCGCACGCTGCACCTCGCCGCGCGCGACGCCATTTTCCAGGCGTGTATGCTGCGCTTCCGTCCCATCATCATGACCACGATGGCGGCGTTGCTCGGCGCCCTGCCGCTGGCGATTGGTTTTGGCGAAGGCTCGGAGCTGCGCAAGCCGCTGGGCATCTCCATCGTCGGCGGATTGGTCTTCAGTCAGATCCTCACCCTCTACA
>JANYDX010000087.1 GCA_025363395.1 Verrucomicrobiota bacterium | reverse complement strand
GGCGGAAGGTTGCTCCCCCACAGGGCGGGACTCGTCCGGTCGTGGTCCGATGGTCCTTCGCTCCGGTCGCCGCTGCCCGGAGGCCCGCCCGCACCCGTGCCGTTACGGTGGTCACTGCGGCGACCCGAGGGTGAGGAATTGCCCCGCGGCCCGTTTTCTCGACCTGGATGAAAGGTGGGGGGCAGGGCGAGCGTGACCTCCACGGAAATTTTTCCGCCGGCGAAAATTTCGGAACCCGACATCACCGGCGGAAAGTCCGCCGCGGCTGGGGACGGTCCGGCGGGCTTTTCCGGACGCGAATCGTTACTACAACCGGCGACCAAGGCCACGCACACCGCGAATAAAAATGCGAGGCAACGGGGCCGGTTACGGATGATCATCGGGAGTGTGACGCGAACCCGGGAAAAAAGGTTGCATGCAACGTCGCTCCCCGCCCCGCGTTTTTCTTCAGCTCCAATTGTAATTAAAACTGATGCTGATACGTTCCGCGGCAATGCGGTTCGCGGCGACTTCGTGACGGAGCCAGCTTTCGAAAAGAATGACCTGGCCGGCTTTGGCCGGGTAAGTGATGTGGGGCCGGTTGGCCGCGCGAGCCTGCGTCGTTTTGGGCGGGGCCGCCATGAATTTGCTCAGACGCGGATCCTCAAATTTCAGGCCGGGGCAACCGTGCGGGGTCGCCACATAGTAAGTGCCACTGATAAACGACAGGGGATGCAGATGCAGGCTATGGGCGGCATTCTCGGGCATGATATTCACCCAGAGATCGGTGAGATGGATTTTCCGTCCACGTAAATCCATGTCGAGCTGGGTCGTGAAGCTGCGCACATGCTTGGTTAATTTTCGTTCCAAACCTTCAAACGTGGAGGAAAATTTGTGCAGCTGATTCAGCGAAGCGTAGGAGGTATAACCACCGGGATAATTTTTTAATGACCAGCGCCGGCCGGCGGAATCGTAGTCGCGAAGCTGACGGCATTCGCCGGCTAGCTCCGTGTTAAAGCGCTCCAAACCGGTTTTTAAGAGCGGCTCCTGATAAATAAATGTGGGGAACCAGGCGCGGGTAGGCATCGGCTTAACCAACTGCCTTGGTATTGAAAGCGCAACCCGTAAGCCGCGGAACCGCGGGAGAACTTAAAGGTCAGGATTTATTCTGGTTGAACTCCGACCCACGCACATTTTAGTGCCAAATTCTTTTATGAAAAACATGTCTCAGTCATTAGCTGCTTTGATCCGCGCACTGGTTTCAGGTGCATTTTTATTATCTGCCATCTTCGCCATGGCCGCGGATCGCGTCGAATTGACCGATGGGTCCGTGGTGCTGGGGAAACTGCTCTCGCTGGAGGGCGGAAAAATCAAGGTCGACACCTCCTTTGCGGGCACCATTGAAATCGCTCAGGACAAGGTGAAGGGGTTCACCACCGATGAGCCCGTCAATGTTGAGCTCGCAACTGGCAGCACCGTTTTGGGCAAGGTGGGAATGACCGAGAACGGTGTCGTGGTCGTGGCCAACGACGGCCAGATGGCCACGCCAACCGGCAAGGTCACAGCGGTCTGGCGCCAGGGCAATGACAGCCCCAAAGTGCGGGGTTTGAAGCGCAATTGGAAATACGAGGCGGCCCTCGCCATCAATGGCCGGACCGGGGTTTCCGAGAAATTTGCAGGCGCGCTCGGCTTCAAGGCCACCTTGGAAAGTGCGCAGGATAAACTCATCTTCAACCTCGCGGCCGAAAAAGCGCGGGACAACGGGGTCGAGACCGCCAATCGCCAGCTGGCCGGTGTCGACTATTCATCCTTCTTCTCGGAGAAGAACGTGTGGTATGCCCGCACCTCCGTGGAGAAAGACGCGTTGAAGGAACTCGATCTCCGTTCCAGCACAGCCTTCGGTATCGGCCGCAAGCTCATCAAGACGGACGTCCAGGATCTGGAGTTCCGCACGGGTATCAGCTACCTCTATGAAAGCTACGCGAACGGCACCAAGTTCGACTCGCCCGGCTTGGACATTGCCATCATTCACTCCTACAAGTTTACGAACGGTAAGTTGAACAACGTCCTCACCTACACGCCGGCCTTCAAGAATTTCAACAACTACCGCCTGCATCACGAGACCACCTATGAGATGCCCCTCACGGCCTCCCTGTGGAAACTCAAAACAGGCATCATGAATGATTACACCGCAAGTCCCCAGCCTGGCATCAACCGTCTCGACACCCTTTATTTCACCAGCCTGATTCTCAGCTGGGAGTAAACGGGGGTGTTTTTTCCATCGCGCAAGCGAGGCCGTCACCGGCCTCGCTTTTTTATGCGGTAAAATCGACTGCACCTCGCGAGATTGGAAAGCAAACGGCAACGCCTGGTCTGCGCCGTAGCCGACGGGGAAATTTTTCGTGCGGCACCCACGCTGAGGTGACCGATCATGCCGCTTGCCTTCCGCGGCGCACGACGTTCTCTGTGAACGATGTGTCTGCGCCCGGGAAAACCGCGATCAGGCCCGCGACAAATGGGACGTATTTTTAAATATAATGAAACATCAGCGTGACGGCTTCGTCGAACGTGGGATGATGCGAGCCAGCATGAAGAAATTTTTCCGCCACCTCGCCGGCATTTTCCTCGGCAGTGTGCTGTGGATGGCGGTGTCAGCGGCGGAA
>JANYDX010000084.1 GCA_025363395.1 Verrucomicrobiota bacterium | reverse complement strand
GAATTGAAACAACCGCGCGAGAGGCGCTGCAGTTGCCATTGTCGGCTTTAGCGGAACTGCCGTAGCTCTGTGGCCTTCGCGCGCTTCGCGATTAACTGTCTTAAAATCCAGCCTGCGATCAGCAGGCGCCCCGGAATCAATCCATGGCGACGATCACTCGGCGTGCGGTGTAAGATGGAAACTCTGCGAAGATTTCCAACCCGGTATGGCGTGTTCTCGCTTTCCGTCGGCTCGAAGCGTGCTAGCTTGCGACGCATGTACACCATTCTCGTCGCAATGCTGGCTCACTTGGTTCAGTTGTTCGGTGGAAGCCTCGGTTGGGGCATTCTGTTTCTTTCGCTGAGTGTCCGAATCGCACTCCTTCCGCTCACCATTCGCATTTCTCGCCGCATGATGCGCAATCAGCAAATCGTCCGCACTCTGCAGCCTGAACTCGACGAGATTAAAAAACGCTTCGAGAAAAAACCGGAGTTGCTTTTTGGGGAGATACAGAAGGTCTACAAGAAACACGGCTTCAGCCCTTTTGATCTCCCGGCAATGCTTGGATCGTTCGTCCAGCTTCCGGTGTTTGCATTTATTTATCGGGCAGTCCGGGATTCGGTCGCAGGAGGTGGGTCCTTCTTATGGATCCGAAGTCTCGCCTCGCCGGATGCATGGCTGACTCTGGTGATACTGATGCTCACTGGCGCAGCGGCGTATTTCATGCCGAACGTCTCGGAGTCGGCGAAAACGACGCTGATTCTCATTCAGATTGCCGTTACTTGTTTCATCGTCTGGAAGCTGGCGGCGGGGCTGGGCCTGTATTGGGTCGCCTCAAGTTCCGTCGGTCTGTTTCAGAATCTGTGGCTGCGCTGGAAAATCCAGCCAATGCCCGCAAGGGCCTAGCGTGGCGTGAAGCGAGTCGGGATCTACTGAGTCTCGCTCAGAGGGGTGATAAGATTCGACGGTTGGGGTTTAACCTCCCGACGTTTCTTTCTGCACGTCGAGCGTTAAGCGCTACCCCAGAGCTGGACGACGGCATACGCAACCTGCCCCTCCTGCCAATAATTGTGAGACCACAACTGTATGCCCTCGATAGCTGTCGGTCAATTCGGGACCAACTGGAGAAATGGGCCGAGCGAATCATTCTCGTAATCGTCCTCTTTCTCGTTCTCGCCGATTGCCGGTTCCTGGAGAGAGGGCGAGAATGGGTTGGAGTAAAAGAACGAGAGTGAGGGAAGCAGGGGGGGGAGAAAAAAGGGGGCGCGGTCCGTCGATTTCGTAGCGTACTTAATGTGCCCCCGCCCGCCGATTGAAAATGGCGCTCCTTCGGGATGCTCATTTGACCCCGGCGGGTCGGTTCTGCCGGTCCAAGGCGCGTTGAGCTGCCGCTGCGTCTTGTGCCAAGCCGGCTGCCGCCTTGGGGTCGGACTCTCTGACGGCGCCACCGACGCGATTGAGCTCCTCCAACTGTTGCTGCTGGTGATAGACCCGGCCGCGTTCGGCCATGGTGGGGGAGAAAAGGGGAAAGGAAAAACCGTTGAGCAGGGCGTCGAGTCCCGTGAAGGACTCTTTAAAATCGTGGGCCAGCTTCTTTTTCCGCCCGGCCTTAACCAGGATATCCAGTGGATCGATTTTGGGCGGCGGTCTTTCCCGCACCGTGATTTTTGGCAATTCGAGGACATCGGGGTCGCGGGCCACGGTAGCCTCGTCGCGCCGTAGCTGAGGCGAAGCCGGATCTGTTCGGGGCACAAATCCCGGCAAATCGGCCCGGATCATTGCGGAGACGTGGGCGGACGCCTTGGCAGAGGCGCTCGCGGAACTCTCCGGACTGTCCGCCAGTAGCCCGGTCGGCCAAGCCAATAAAACCAGAAATGGTCCCGTCAATTTCATGGGGTCCAGAATGCGACAGGTCCAAGGGGAAATGTTTCCGCTTTTCGCCTCGATTTTTTTCCGGAAACCTAACGCGGCGAAAATGCGCGGATTCGTTCTCGTCATCGTACTCTTTTTCGTTCTCTCCGGTTGGTCAACTCCGTCCGAGGGAAGGAGCAAACCATCAGGAGTATCAGTCCCAGAACGAAGCCGATCCCTTGAGCCCCGACGTGTTTTCGGTGCACGTTGACCCTTCCCGCTGCCCAGCCGCTAAAATCGCCGGAGGCAAATCCTTCGCAGCTCGGACCACGGGTATTTCAGCGGCCTGCCCGACAAAGCATTGCTTCGACCGAATCCGATCCGCTATTGCTTGCGTGTGGCGGCACCCCCAAAAAACTCGGCTGAACTCCTCGAAATTTGGGCGGCGATGGAGGATTCGATTCGTCGCTACGCGGCGGAACGCCGCCAGCGCGTCGCCCCTTTCTGTGCGAAGTATTACAGCTGGAATAGCACTCTGAAATTCCACACCTCGTCGGTCAAAGAGGACTTCATTACCCACCCCATCAACCTCCTTTGGGTGCTACCGTATGCCCTCCTAAAAAGCGTGACCGAGTGGAGTCGCAAATTGGGTTGGGCGACTCCCAGTGAATGGTTCAAGCACGTGCCCGCGAAATTTAAAAGCGGTTCACAAAAAAAGATCGAATGGCTGCTGCTTACCGAACTGCTGGAGCTGCCTTGTGACCATGGAATCTGGCAGTCGCACGCTGATGCCTTGGCCGGGGAGTTTTATCAAAATCCAAAATTGGCTGCTCTGAAAGGCCAGCCGGAGTGGGTTTCGATTCTGTACACAAGCCCCCGCCTTTGGCGCGAGGAACTCCAGGCGGATTCTGCCGAACGTTCCGCCGCCGCCGACGTGGCGAGTGGGGCCGCCACCCTGCTGGCCGGCTGGTATTTTCTTGGCAATGCGGCGCTGACTGTGTTCGGAATGGGTGAGCAGTACGCCCGCCATTCCGCCCGCGAAGAAGCGGTGAATCGGTTTTCGCTGGGTCCGATTCACCTCGGGTCCAAAGTGGATCACCAGTTGGGCAGTATTTACTATGATGTCTTTCCGGTGAATCCGACGCTGGCGCAAATTTGGATCGGAACGGCTGTCGTCCTGCTGGGCATCGCGCTCCTGAGTCTGGCGCTGCACGCCTTGGTTGATCCCGTGCAGCAGGCGATGGGCGTGCACGAGGCGCGCTTGCAACGTTTCTTAAACGCGCTCGAAACACGATTGCTCAAAAATGTGCGAGCAGACATGGCCCCCCGGATATTCGCCACACGCTCCCCCTAGACTCGCGCTTTAACTGCGACGAAATTCTCCCGGGCTGCGAAGGTGAATTCAAGTGGATCCGTGGAATCGTGGCAATTTCATCTGCATCGTCGCAAGCGCGCCGCAGTCTAATTACGGCCCGACAGCCGTAGGGTTTTCTAGCGAAAGGTTGACCTGCTGGCGGGAAAGAGAGTTGCTTGCACGGTTCTCTTTTCCGCCACTTTGATGACATTCTTCACCTTATGAATGCTTTTACTCTCGGCCACCCTTGTTGCTAATTCGTTCTGCTCCTGTCGTCATTTTGATCAGCCTGATATTTTCTGCCGGACCGTTGGCCGGCAAAAACTCAAGTTGGAAGGATTCGCAAGGCGCCACTATTCGTGGCGAATCGACGGAGGTGCTCGGACCTTGGGCTTTGCTCAAGACTGGCCCAGTCAGCGGGCGACGGGTGTTTTTGCGGGGCTTTTCTCCCGCCGATTGCCGGCGGTTTTACGATGAAATTGCGCGGCGACCGGTAGTCGCGGGCAACTGGGCTGGAGCTCAAGGCGTGGCGACCAGAGAGGTGGTGGGCCATACCCTGCAACTGAAAGGAAAAACGTTGGTGCCGGCCGATCTTGCGGGCATGCACGAGCCGCAACTGTTGCTGGTGCTGATCGTTCGCACAAGAATGGCGAATCATGGGAAATGGTGAGCAACATGATGGCGGTGTACCACCGAATCCAGCGGGTCTTTCCGGGATTGATGGGCACCGTTTTTATCGGCGCCAGACACAGTAATGCGGAACATCGCGAAATGGCGGTGCAAGCCGGCATGCCGTGGTTGATCGCGGATTACCCGGAGGAAGGGGCGATGTCTGAGCTGACACGGTATGTTCCGGGTGAGGGCACCAACATGGTCCTGCTCTCGCGTGAAGGGGGTGCCACTGCTCGCAGCGCCAGCGAGCGATCACGAAGCAATGTTCCAGTTTACCGATCAGCTGTCGGACTTGTTGTCGGTGATTAGTCCGTTAGATCCCCGCAATTGGAATGACCGCCTCAATTATTACGGGTCGATTCGTCCGGCAGAATTTGCCCAGTCCCGGAGCGAGCCCATGTTCATCGGCAGCCCATTGCGAGCGGCGGGATTGAGGAAATATGGGGTCACCCGCGTGAACGCGCACTTGGACGTGGCCGCTGATGGCAAGGTCACGCCGACGCTTCGTTCCACCGCGACGGAAGTGCCGCCCCAGTTGGTCGCACCGGTGACGGATGCGTTGCGTCAGACCGCGGTTTTGCCCGCGATCGATCACGGAGTCGCGGTGGCGGGTGGGCTGGATTACACGCTGGAGGTGCCGCCTCCAATCGGGAACTCGACGCCGATGCGTTGTGGTTGGGCAGCACGGCCTATCCGATGGTGCCAATCGAGCAGTGGCTGCTACTGCGGCCGATCAAAGTTTCGGAGTTGGATTTCACTTCCACGGTCGAAGGCGAAACACCGGCGGGAACAGTCGTGTTTAAAGCCATTCAGGTTTCCGATGCCAAGGTTTCCCGCGCGGCGCAGATGAATGCATTCAACTCCGACTGGTTTACCGAAACGGGAGCGGCGAGCGTCCAACCCAGGGAGGGCGACAAGCAGATGGTGGATGGGATTTCGCTCACCTGGCAACGGGTGAAACCGGACAATGGCTTCGTGGATCTGCGGAATGGTTTTGGTAACGTGGATTACACCGTCGGCTATGCGACGGCTGAATTTGAGGTGCCGGTGGCTGGCGATGCGTTGTTGGGCATCGGCAGCGACGACGGCAGGAAAATCTGGCTAAACGGTGAGATGATACACGACAAATGGATCCGGCGTCCAAGTCGCATCGATGACGACATTGTGCCGTTCCATCTCAAGGCCGGTAAAAACCGGATTCTCTTGAAAATCCAGAATGCCGCGGGCGATTGGAGTTTCCTTTACCGGCTCCGAATCGCGCCGCACTGAACCCGCGCAAGGACGCCGCATTTCGCAGGAAGAAACGCGGCATGCTTCAAGCGGCAGCCATATAAAGTCCAAAGGCCAATCACAGGATACAACGGATTTATTCCATGTTTTTCCTGGATACATTCGTTGCTTGGTACGCTTGAGATGCCTTGCCGTCACATCCTGGCCCAAGCCATCATCTTCAAATCTCAAAACAGGAGTCCACCGTGAATATCAAACGAGCAGGTTCGCAACCATCCACTCTGGGTCCGGCCGACTGGTTTACCGGCACGGTGCGGATCGATCCGTTGGTCCAGCCCAGCGCCCCGGCGCGAGTCGCGAGTGCGAGTGTCACGTTTGAGCCGGGTGCCCGCACGGCCTGGCACACGCATCCGCTCGGGCAGACCCTGATCGTCACGGCTGGTTGCGGACGCGCGCAGCGCGAGGGCGGGCCGGTTGAAGAACTCCGGCCGGGCGATGTCGTCTGGTTTCCTCCCGGCGAAAAACACTGGCACGGCGCGGCTCTCACGACGGCGATGACTCACATCGCCATCCAGGAGCAACTCGAAGGCAAGGCCATCGACTGGATGGAGAAGGTCAGCGACGAGCAATACCGGAGCTGAAACCTGGCCCGGGATCTCCTTGGTGAACCCGGCCAAGAGTAACCTATTAGGTTACTCTTGGTCGGGTGGTCGGGAATTTCGCCATCCGTCGCTTCTGCGCTCCGCTCCGGCTCGGCTGAAGGAAAAAACCGCGGCGAGTTCGCCGCGGCTCCAGACAGAAAGGAGAACGAAGGCGCCTCACCCGCGTGGGTTGGCCATGCTGGGGGTAGACCGGGAAGATTTCTCCTAGCGCGGGTTTTGAAACACTATAGCCATTTTTGTGAGGGACGGGCAAAGTCACACGAAGGACTGTTGGATAATTTTCCCGGAAGGACTTCGTGCCCATCGCCCCTGCGCGAAACACGACGGATACTATGTGAAGTGACGCGGCTCCGGTTTTTTGCATCCCACCCGCGATTAGTGTGGATGGAGTTTATCGGGTGTGCTTTCTGCACTGGTTTGCTGCGGTGGCGCGCATTCCGTGGGCGGTAAAAACGGCGCACTTTTCGGGCTATTGTCGGTCTACCCTTTGTGGGACGATACTCTTTCTTTTCCAGAGGCCTCAATCTACTGCCGACCCGCTTCCTGATTACCCGGGCGGCGCGCGCCTATGGCTTTATGGACCCGGTGGCGCTGCTTTCGAAATTAAGAAATTTCGCGCAGCCTTCCGAGGTCGGCGAGCCCATCGAACTGCTGCGCGCCGGCATGCTCTTTCACGCGCGTGGCCTGGTTAATACCAAGGCTATTCAAAATAATCTCGACTGGATCTGGCCCTACTGGGTCGAACGGCAATTCAATCCGGCCGATGAATCTTTCATCCCGCGCGCGTTTTCGTTCAGCCACATCAATCTAACCCATCGCAACTGGACCGCAGTCGGGGTGCCGGATGTGCCGTATTATCCCATTGTTGATCCGCGGGGGCTCGTCACGCCGATCTTTGACGGGTGGTCGCTGGATTTCTGGTTCGTGCCTGACAAGGGCCCGGTACTATTTCCATCGAAACTCACTCAATTTGCCCAGACCTTGGCGATGAGGGACAATCTGATTATTCACTCCGTGGCTGACTGGCCGCTCGCGGCAGTGGAGTGTGATGTTCGATTATGTTTGGAGGAGGGTGAACCGCATTGCTGTGTCACGGTGCGCGCGCCTAAAGGAGACCGCGGTTCCATCGCGGTCGTGTTGCGTCCGTATAATCCCGAGGGTATCAGCTTTGTTGATTCGGTTGCCATGGCCGCTGATGGGCAGGGTTGGACAGTCAACGGACGCAATCCGGTCACCTTTGACCGTGCTCCGGCCCGGCAGGTGCTTTCCACCTACGCGGATGGTGATGTCGCGCATCGGCTCTTTGAAGGGGATTCCCGTCGGGCAGTGGATTGTCCGGTGGGCATGGCCACGGCGGCGGCGCTTTTTCCCGTGGGGGAGCTCAAGGCGCGGCCGCTCGAATTGCGCGTGCCCATCTACAACGAACTGAAGCCAAGGCAACGGCCGATCTTTTCCTCCACCAATTCCTGGCCGGTGTCGCTGGCTCCGCTCGCGGCGCTGAGAATTGGCGACGAGCCGGCGCAGTGTTTGTACGATCTTGCCGTCGCCAATCTGGTGCTGCACGCCCCGGGCGAGGTGTACCCGGGACCCTACACGTACAAACGATTCTGGTTTCGCGACGCCGCCTTCATTCTGAACGCGCTGCTCACCCTCGGCGGGATCGAACGAACCCGCCGCACTCTCGCTGAATTTGCCCCGCGCCAGCGGCATGACGGCTATTTTCTCTCGCAGGAAGGCGAGTGGGATTCCAACGGCGAGGCCATCTGGATGTACCACCGTTTCGCGGAGCTGACCGGCGAGAAACCCCGTGACGAGTGGCTCGCGGCGATCACGAAAGGCGCGCGCTGGATCACCCGGAAAAGACTTCCGGCGGACTCGGGCCGTCCGGAAGCGGGGCTGCTCCCCGCCGGCTTCAGCGCGGAGCATCTCGGCCCGAACGACTTTTATTATTGGGACGATTTCTGGGGCGTGGCTGGACTGCGTTGCGCGGCCCGACTGCTGCAAAAAAAAGATCCGGCATTCGCGGAGCAATGCACCGGCGAAGCGGAGGAATTTCTGGCGACGATCGAGCGTTCGTTTCCTTCCAGTCCACAACGACGGTTTCCGGATGCGATACCCGCTTCACCCAAGCGGCGCATGGATTCCGGAGCGGTCGGATCGCTCGTGGCGGACTATCCGCTGCAGATTTTTGGGCCCGGTGATAAACGCATCCTCAAAACCGCGGACTACTTGCGCGAACACAGCAGTTTCGCCGGCGGTTTTTTCCAGCACATGATTCACTCTGGGATCAACGCGTACCTAACCCTCCACGTGGCGCAAATCCGGCTGCGGGCCGGCCACGTGGCCGAGGCCTGGCAGTTGATGGATTGCGTGGCGGGGCTGGCCTCCCCGACGGGACAATGGCCCGAGGCGATTCATCCCCGCACCAGGGGAGGCTGCATGGGTGACGGCCAGCACATTTGGGCCGCGGCAGAGTGGGCGCTCATGATTCGCAATTGTTTTGTGCGCGAGGAGCCGGACCGGTTGGTGGTTGCTTCGGGCGTGAAACATGAATGGTGGAAGGGGAACGGGGCGCTTTTTGGACCAACTCTCACCCCCTGGGGCAGTGTCACGGTGCGGATCACGCCCGACCGTGCGGGCGTCAGTCTTTCCGTGCAAGGCGAGTGGCGGGGCGCAGCACCGCGGCTTGAGATCCGCCTGCCGGGCTACGCAACCCAGGAACGCATGGCCGGGCAAAAAGTCGCGACTGAACAATTCCAACTCATTTCCGTCTTATGAATATTTGCATGATGACGAATACCTACCTGCCGCATGTCGGCGGGGTGGCCCGCTCGACGAGCACCTTTGCGGAGGAGTACCGCAAACTTAAACACAAGGTGCTCGTCGTGGCGCCCGAGTTCGAAGGTCCGCCGCTGAGCAAGCGCGAATCGGCCTGGGTTGAACGCGTGCCTGCGATGCAAAAATTCAACGGGAGTGATTTTTCCGTTCGTTTGCCGATGGCCACAGGTCTGTCCGACCGGCTCGACGCCTTCAACGCCGATATCATTCACGCTCACCATCCCTTTCTCTTGGGCGACACCGCGCTGCGGGTGGGAGCCAACAAAAATGTGCCCGTGATCTTCACCCACCACACGCGGTACGAAGACTACACGCATTACGTGCCATTTGATTCACCCACGCTGAAGGACATCGCCATCAACCTTTCCACGGAATTCGCCAACCTCTGCGACGGCGTCATCGCGCCGAGTGAGAGCATTGCGAAGCTGATCAAAAAACGCGGCGTAAAAAGTCCCATCGCGGTGGTGCCGACGGGGATTGAGGTCCGCGCATTTGCCGCGGGCAATGGGCTGCGCTTCCGCCGTAAATTCAAGATTCCGGCCAAGGCGTTTGTGGTGGGTCATGTGGGCCGGCTGGCGCCGGAAAAAAACCTCGGCTACCTAACGCGCAGTGTGGCTCATTTTCTGAAGAGTGCGCCCTCGGCCCGGTTTTTGGTGGTCGGAGGGGGACCAGCGGAGGAGGAAATGAAAAAAATTTGCGCGGACGAGGGCGTCGGCGGACAGCTCGTTCTTGCCGGCAAACACACCGGCCGCGCCTTGCATGATGCCTATTGTGCCATGGATGTGTTCGCCTTCGCCTCCTTCAGCGAAACGCAGGGCATGGTGCTGGCCGAGGCGATGGCGGCGGGACTGCCCGCGGTGGCGCTCAACGCGTCGGGGGTGCGCGAAGTGGTGCGGCACGAGGAAAACGGTTTTTTGCTCCCGGCCCGCACGCCAGCGAAAATTTTTGCGAAGCACCTGGCACGTTTGCACGACGTGCTCGCGGTGCGCCGGAAATTCGAGCGGGCTGCCCGGGCGACTGCCGAGAATTTTTCCCAGGAACACTGCGCAGCCCAGGCCATCCAGTTCTATGAAAAAATCCGCCGGGCCACGCGGCGGGATCGCCTGATGACGACCGTCAACCCCTGGGGCACGCTGATCGACCGCATCAGCATCGAGTGGAGTCTTCTCGCCGAAAAAGCGCAGTCGGTGATCGACGCCCTGAGCAGTGACAAGGGTGGGGCGGGAACTCCGCTCCCTGCCGAGAAGGCCCCGCTCCCCGGCGCTGAAGCGGTCGTTCGGAACGGCGAAGGCCCCTGCCGCCCTTCCGCGGAAACCACCTCCGTCGTTAATTCTGGGTAATTCATTCCGCGTCCAATTTTCCCATCATGTTTGCAGAACTCGAATCCTATGCCCACAAGCTCCGCCGCCGGTTGAGCCGCACCGAATGGGCGATCCGCCATCTCGGACTGACGCCGTCGGAAGGCACAAGCGAGGAGCCGGGTGTGCTCCTGATCCAGATCGACGGTCTCGCGCGCGGGCAACTGGAGCGTGCCATGGCCGGCGGCAAAATGCCGTTTTTGCGCCGGCTCATTCAGCGCAACCACTATGAGACGCACACCTTTTATCCGGGCATGCCCTCGACGACCCCGGCGGTGCAGGCCGAACTTTATTACGGATTGCACAGCGCGGTGCCCGCCTTCTGTTTTTTGAATCGCGAAACCAAGGAATTGGGCCGGATGTTTTATCCGACTTGGGCCAAGGAATTTGAAGCCAGCTACGCCGAGAATGCCGAGGGTTTGCTCAAGGGTGGCAGCAGCTGGTCCAACATTTACACGGGCGGCGCCGGTCAGGGCGAAAGCCATTTCTGCGCGGCGAGCAACGGGCTGGGCGACATGTGGCGTACGGGGAAGATCAGAAATATTCTGCTTTTCATACTGCTGCATCTGTCCGCCACCCTGCGCATCGCCGGGCTGTTGGTCGTCGAGGCGGCGATTGCGTTTTGGGATGCGATCGCCGGCATCCGCCGCGGACAGCCGGTGGGCGTGGAACTCTTCTTCGCGGTCTCGCGGATTTTTGTGAGTGTAGGCCTGCGCGAACTCGTCACCATCGGGGCCAAGATTGATGTCGCCCGGGGTCTGCCGATTGTGCACGTCAATTTTCTCGGTTACGATGAACAGTCGCACGCGCGGGGTCCCGGTTCGGGGTTCGCCCACTGGTCCCTGCGGGGAATTGATCGCTCCATCAAGGGTCTCTACCGTGAGGCGCACCGTTCCTCGCGCCGTCATTACACGGTCTGGATTTTTTCCGATCACGGCCAGGAGCGGACCCGGTCCTTTGCGACGGAAATTCCCGGGGGGCTCGAGGGCATGGTGCGGGAGTGTTACGAGGGCGCCCGGAAAACGGATGTAGCCTGGCGTCCACGCTCCCAGAGCCGTTACCCGTCGCTGTGGTTGTCGCGGGGCCGGCGAGGCGAAAGGCGGATGGCGGCCTTGAAAGCCCGCGATGCGCTCACGCCTGAAGAACAGGCCACTTTCACCGTGGCGGCCATGGGGCCGGTCGGTCACATTTATTTTGCCCATCCGTTGGCCGACGAGCAGCGCATTGCTCTCGCGCGGCGGCTTGTCAGCCACGGCAAAGTCCCCGGGGTGTTGCTGCGCTTGTCCGACGGGTTAATCACGTGGTTTCATGCGCAGGGAGAAACGGCGGTGCCGGGTGAGGTGCCGGCGTTGCTGACGCATCCGGAGCCGATGCGGGAGGAAATCGCGCGGGATCTCGTTTCATTTTGCGAAAATAAAAACAGCGGCGATTTGATTGCCCTGGGCTGGTCGCCGTGGGAGCGGCCCTGGACTTTTGCGCCCGAACGCGGGGCGCATGCGGGGCCCGGACCGGAGGAAACCCAGGGATTTGTTTTGTTACCTGCACGCACCCATTTACCCGAAGGGACGGAACACTTCATCCGCCCGGCCGCACTGCGCTCGGCGGCGCTCCATCACTTGGGCCGGGCGGAAGTTCCCCGCCTCACTCCCGCGAGCGGGAAAAAGCCCAGGCTGCGCGTCATGACTTACAATGTGCATGGATGCAGCGGCACCGATGGACGCGTGTCACCGCGCCGGGTGGCGCGCGTGATTCATGCTTATGATCCGGATATTATCGCCCTGCAGGAGATGGACCTCGGCCGGCGCCGTTCCCGCACGGAGGATCAGTCCGCCCTGATCGCGCACGAGTTGAAACTCAATCATGTGTTTTGTCCGACGGTCACGCACGGCCACGAGCATTACGGCCATGCGCTGCTGACTCCATGGCCCGTGGAAGTGATCAAGCGCGCCCGGCTTCCCGCTGACCCGCACAAGCTCTCCCGCGAGCCGCGCGCTGCGCTATGGGCCCGCGTGATGATCGATGGCCGGGCGGTGAATGTGATCACGACTCATCTCGGCCTGGGACTGGCCGAGCGGGTGGTGCAAGTCCAGGCTTTGCTGGGCCCGGAATGGCTCGGAGCTTTGCCGGAAGATGAGCCCGCCATTCTTTGCGGTGATTTCAACCTGCCACCGGGTAACGCCTCTTATCGGCGGATTGTGGCGCACTTGCGCGACGTGCAGCGGAGTCTGCCGGGTCATCATCCGTTGCGGACCTTCAGTTCCATCCGGCCCTTTATCCGTCTGGACCATATTTTCCTGACCCCCCATTTCGAAACCCACGGCGTGATGGTGCCGCGCACCGATCTCACGCGTGTTTCTTCCGACCACCTGCCTTTGGTGGCTGATCTGCAACTTGTGCCTTCATCCGCCGGTAAGCCCACCACGATGCCGTCAGAACGGACGCAGCATAAACCGCCATCAAAGCTATCCGTGTTGGAGTGAGATGATCGCTTTCATCTCCAAAGATCACGGCGACTGAGGCGCGCGCGATGTGAATGGGCAAACACCACAGGAGGTAAGTGCGCAAGGGCACGCCCACCAGCGGCAGCACGTAATTCTTGGCGAAATACGGCACGCCCGGCAGCAGCAGCGTGAATAGCGTGACCGCCCCGTGCGCGCCCGGCGGAATCTGTTCGCGCAGGGTTTTGAATTTCCGCTCGAAGTATTTTTTCCGCCACTGAACCAGGCCATAACTCGCGAGGAGCTGGAGCAAAATGGAGAGGGCCACCAGGATCAGGCCCCACGTGACGCCGAACCGGATGCCGGCCGTGACATGGAGGATGGTGACCGGGAACCCGACCAGCGGCAGCAGGGTCAGCAGGACAAAAGCCACGAATCCGTTCAATCGCTCCGCCTGCGTGTGGACCGCCGGGATATCGATGGAGCGACAAAGTAGAATAAAACCAATGATCGCCGGCACACCGATGACCCAGGTTTTCCAGGATCGCAGAATTTTCTTAAGTTTGGGTTGCACGCTGCTTCGCAGGCTCAAAATTGCGACCGGAGGGCACCCGAAAACTGGTCTGCCAGTTTGATGTAGAAGGGGCGGGCGTGAAATTCCTCAGCGGTCAGCGCTTTGGAATGCGCAAGGTCGTCTTCGTATGATTTCAGGAAGGCACGCGTGACCTCCGCATCGAGTACATTGATGTTCACCTCGTCATTGATGCTGAACGAACGGTTGTCGAAGTTGATGGAACCCAAGGTCGTGAAGACGTCATCCACAATCATGACCTTGCAGTGGTAAAGACAGGGCGTGAATTGGTGAAACTCCACTCCCGCATCGAGCAGCTTGCCCCAGCGGGAGCGGGCCGCCGCACGGCCCAGTCGCGAATCGTTCTTCAAGGGAATGATCACGTCGATTTTTACCCCGCGCTTTCGGGCTGCGAGAAGCATTTCAGTGGTGAGATCATCCGGGACAAAATAGGCGTGCGACAGCCGGATCGATTTTCGGGCGGAGGCAATCGCCAGCAGGTACGACAGCCGGGCATTTTCGGGTCCCTCGTCCGGACCGCTTTTAAAGCAATCGACGAGCGCTGATCCGGGCTTCCCCGTATCCGGGAAATAGTCCGGTCCCACGAGGAGGCGGGAGGTGGTTTGCAGCCAGTTGGTCGCAAAGACCGCCTGCATCTGGCGGACCGCGGGACCTTCGACGCGGGCCTGAGTGTCGCGCCACACGTTGGGGGCATCAGCGTTGCCCAGCCACGTGTCGTCAATGCACACGCCGCCGGTGAATCCGACTTTGCCGTCGACGATCAGCAATTTGCGATGGCTGCGATGGTTGAGGTTAAATTTAAAATCATACCAGTGCTCCCGTCCATACACCACGAATTCAACCCCCGCTGCCTTCATTTCATCCACTTCGGACAGTTTTAATTTTAGATTGCCCGCCCCATCCACGAGGGCGTGCACTTTGACCCCGGCCTTCGCGCGTTCGATCAATGCGGCGCGGAACTGGTCGCTCACCTTGCCTGAAGCCCAAATGTACGATTCCAATGAGATGGATTTTTTTGCCTTCCTGATCTCCTCCAGCATGGCCGGGAAAATTTCCTTCCCATTGATCAGGGGGCGCACGGTGTTGCCCCCCACAAACTCTGCGCCGAGAAGTGGGCCCACGGAATCGCGAAAAAACACGTCGGACACCATCACGCTACTTTGGATCGGCACCTTGAGCATTTTGGCCGAACTGCCGTAGATAAGGACGCCAAAGCCGGCGAGCAGGAGGCAAATAATAATCCACGCAGTACGCAGCCGCAGGGGCCGGTTTTTAGATGCGGGCGCGTGTGGGGTTGGGGTGCGGGGGTGAAGCAGAGAGGGCATTTTGATGGGCAAAACCGTTGCTCCCTTTTGCTGAACTAGGGAGGTTATTTCCGGAGGCTGAAATTGAAGGCAGTACGACTGGTTGACCGTGGAATTTCAGACCCAGTTCCGGGTGCAGGGGACAAATTAAGTTTTTTCAGGTGTCCGTTGGCGTGAACCGGAAGGGCCGGTCCGGGTCAACAAGCTGTGAGTTTCGTCGCGCAAAGAAAATCCTCCTGGCCCAAGCTGCTGCTGGCCACGGTGGGTCTGGGTCTCCTTGTCCTCCTTTTGGTGGAAGTCGTCGACTGGCGCGCGGCCCGGGAGTGGATGCAACGGCTCGACGTTCGCTTGCTCCTACTCCTGATGGCCGTGCTGCCGCTTTTTGGTTTTTCGATCAGCGTGATTTACCTCCTGATCGGGGCGGTATTCGGAGGGCCGATGGGTGTCTTGGTGGTTGCCGGCATCACCGCCGTGCACCTGCTCGGCAGCCACTGGCTCGGTCATGGCTATCTTCGAGCACCATTGCGCCGGTGGCTGGATCGCCGGAAGCGTCGCTTGCCCGACCTGCCGCCGGGCGAAGATGTTTCCGTGGCGCTGATGACCGCGCTCATCCCGGGGCTCCCTTATGCTGCCCGCAACTACCTGCTCGCGGTCTCAGGGATTCCTTTGCGTATCTATTTCTGGGTCTGCTGGCCAATCTATGTCGCCCGCTCTTGTCTGGTGATTTTTCTCGGAGACTTCAGTGGTGAATTCAGCCCGAAACGGCTGACGATTCTCGGAGCGGTGTTTGTGCTCAAAGTGACCATTTGCGCAGTGATCTTGAGACGGCTGCGGGCCCGTTTGCGTCCTGCCCGGGAAAAAACGGAACGGACCGCACTGCAAAAGCGCCTGGCCAGGATCGGCCGGATGGATTGACGCTAAAACCCTTTCAGCCGGTACGAAGGCTGCTTTACTGAACGACTCATCGCTTATGCGTGGTCCTTCGGTCCCATCCCTTCTTGGTTTTTTCATCGCGGCGCTGCTGGTCTGCCCTGCAGCCCCGTTGGGGGCGGCTTCAGTTGCGCCGGTGGACGTGCTGCTGGCTGCTCCGAGTGACACGGAACTGCGGCCGTTGTTGGACAAGCTAAAAAATGGTCACAGCGAGGAACGCGCCTCCTGGAAATTTTGGCTGGGTACGCTGGCCGGCAAATCTGTCGTGCTCACGCGCACTGAAGGTGATCCGTTGAACGCGGTCGCCGCGACCACCCTCGCGATCCGTCGCTATGCCCCGAAGCTGGTTGTCACCTTTGGTCCGTCGCGCGCGCATGATCCGGCGCTGCGGCCCGGTGATTTGCTGGTGAGCGGGAGCTTCGTCGCATTCGATGGGATGGTTTCGCCCGTGAATGCTTTGGGCGGCGGCAGCGATTCGCTCCGCTGGCAAAAGCTGCCGCATTTGCTCGCGACCTCGGGCGAAAAGGAGACCGCGGTCTTTTCATTTCCGGTGGACGGGAAGGCTTTGGCCATTGCGATAAAACTGCCCGCCCCTCGCGGTCGGACGATCCCCGGGGTGTTAGGCTCGGCAGCTCAGCTCAATCGCGAAGCCGACCGGGTGGCGTGGATTCACCAGGAATGGGGCACGAGCAGTGAAGACGGCGAGTCGGCCCACATCGCGGGCTGCGCGCAATTACTCGGCGTGCCGGTCATTGGTCTGCGCGTGATCGACGGTGCCGAGGGCGAGGCTGGCGCGGTGGCGTTAAATTTCATGGAGGCGTGGAAATGAAGTTTCTGATCCTTTCACTGCTGGTCGTAACCGTTGCGCGCGCGGCGGAGCCGGTCGAGGTCCTCGTGCAGGGAGCGGAAAATTTGGAAGTCCGGGAGATTGTCGCCGCACTCGAACAACCGGTGAAATCCAGCATCGGCCCGTTCACTTTCTGGACCGGGCGGATTGGCGGACATCGCATTGCGGTGCAGCTCACGGGACAGGCGCTGTTGAACTGCACGACGTCAACGATACTTGGGATCGAGGAATTTTCGCCCAAGCTCATTGTCAATCAGGGCACGAGTGGCGCGCAGGCTCCCTACCTGACTTTGCACGACATCATTGTGGGACGGCGCGCCTTGGACTACAGCGGATTGATCACGCCCGTGCGGGCGGCCGGGCAAGGGACTTACCCGCTGAGATGGACTCCGGTGGCGCAATCCTTGCGTGATTTGGTCAGCGGCCAGTTGGTGGTGTTTCCCGAGGGATTTTCGGGTGATCCGGCGGCGATGGCGGTGGCGTTGCGGACGCGCAATCCGATGGGCCGGGTGTTTGCCGGGGTCATTGGTTCCGCGCATGAAGTGAACTTGGAGTTGGACCGGGTGCGCTGGTCCCACGCCACCTTCGGGATGGATGTGGAGGAGATGGAGTCCGGCCACGTGGCCGCCATCGCGCACGCGTATGGCATCCGCTACATCGCCTTTCGCGTCGTCAGTGACGCCCCGTACGACGGTGTGCCCTTCTATGCGCTCGCGGCACGGGCCACCGGATTGTTTACGGTAAGTTTCCTGCAAAACCTGCCGCCGCTGTGAGGCCCGGGAATTATTGAAACCGCCCCTGTCCTGGGTTTGCATCCGGCAGGGGGTTGGGTATTCACTGCCTTCGATGCTTCTCGATTTTTCTCAGCTGCCGCCGCGTGAGGCTTATAACTGGATGATTAACGCAATCACTCCGCGGCCCATCGCGTGGGTCTCCAGCATTTCCGCCGAGGGGAAAACCAATCTTGCGCCCTTTTCATTTTTTCAAGGCGTCTGTGCCAGTCCGCCCACTGTCATCTTCTGCGGAGCGAACGATCGCACTGGAAAAAAGAAAGACTCGGTCATCAACGTCGGACAAGTCCCTGAGTTTGTCGTGAACCTGGTGCCGTACTCGCTACGCGAACCGATGAATCAGACGGCCGCTCCGCTGCCGCATGGCGAAAGCGAGTTTGATAAATTCGATATCGCCACCGCACCGTCCACGCGGATTCGTCCGCCCCGGGTGGCGGACGCGCCCATCGCGTTCGAGTGCCAGCTCGAACGCATCGTCGAGCTCGGCCATGGCCCGCTGGGTTCCAGCGTGGTTTTCGGCACCATCCTTTGCATGCACGTGAGTGAGTCGGTCCTGACTGCCGAGGGGCTCATCGACCCGGTGAAGCTGGATACCATCGGCCGGATGGGTGGCGATTTCTACACGCGTACCACCGAACTCTTCACGATCAAGCGGCCAACCTGATTCTCTTGGGGTGTCCTGCCCGGGAGCCCACCTCAGGCGGGTAAACTTGTTCCGGCTTGGTGGGAATGTAGGAGCCTGCTGGCAGGCGATTCCGGGTCTGGTCCATGGGTGCGTTCCGAATCGCCTGCCAGCAGGCTCCTACAATTTGCGACTCAATCCGTCGGGGCTGGCACGAGCGCACGGATTTTTGGCGCTCCCTTGATGGACGGCTTTGTCTTGAGCGAGGATACGAATTCCACGAGGTCGCGTAATTCGGCCTTGGTCAGGATGGCACCGAAAATTTCCGGCATCGACGATGGCGCCGACGTCCGGTTGGCGATGTCGGACTTTTTCACGACGAGATTCTTGCCGTTGCCGTCGCGCAAGGTCACCTGTTCGGCGTCCTCGGAGACGAATACTCCGGCGGTCAGATCACCCGATTTGCGCGTGATCATCTGGGTGTCGAAGCCCGCCGCGATCTTGGCGCTGGGTTTCACGATGGATTCGAGAATGTATTCGCGCGGGTAGGTGGCACCGATGCCGCTGAGCTTTGGACCGGCTTCGCCGCCACCGTCGGTCTCCGCAGTGTGGCAGCGTACGCAAGCGAGGACGGGATGATAATAAAACAGGCTGCGGCCCTTCCGAGCGTTGCCGCCTTCGAGGGAAACGCGGAAGGCCGCCAGCGGATCACTGTCTTTTGCGAGCGCGGCGGCCCGGTCGGCCAGCAACTGCTTCACGGCGGGTGCCGACCGCAGCGCCGCAGCGTCGAGGAGTTCGACTTGGGCGGCGGCCGGGATCTGGCCGGCGGCGAGCTTGTTCAACTGGGCCGCGAGAATGGTGTCGGCTTCGGGTTGGGTCAGGCCACCGAGGGTGGTGTAGGCGGCGCGTTGCTCGGCGAGCGTGCCTTTTTCCAGCAGGCCGGCGAGGGTGACGGCGGCGGTTTCAGGGTGAAGGCGGGTGGAGAGCGGCAGCGCAGCGAGACGCAACGTGGCCGACTTCGAGCCGAGGGCCACGGCGATGGAATCGGGGAGTTGCGGATCAGCCAGCTTGTCGAGTGCGCCCAGTGCGGCGGTGCGCACCGTGTCGGAGGCGGTTTCCGTGGCGACGGCCACCCGGACCATGGGGATGGCGGATTTCAAATTCAGCGCGGACACCACCTGCACCGTGGCCGTCTGCAAGGCTTCCGGGGCAGCGGGGGACAGGAGGCTCGCGAGGTGCGGCGTGAGTGCGTCGGCCACGGCGGCGCTGTCGCGGGTCTTCTCCGCGAGCGGACGATAAATGCCCACCAGGCGATCGCGCGCGGGCGGCTTGGGCCAGAGGGAAAGCAGCGTGAGCGCTTCTTCGCGCAACGCTTCCGGCGCATCGGCACGCACGGCATAGGCGGCCAGTGCGGCAGCGTCCGCGGCGGTGCCAAGACGGAAATGAGCGTTCAAGGCGCGCAGCATGACGGGCTCGCTGACCACGGGATGTTCGACAAAGGCGGCGAGGGCCGGCAACGCGGCGTTGATGGGCGCATCGTTGATTGCTTCCGCCACTTCGCGCACGATGAGCGGATCGGTGTCGGCGAGAAAGGCGGTGATGCCGCCATGCGCGAGACGGCGCAGGGTGAGCACGGCAGCGAGGCGAACCGCGCGGGCGTCATCGGTTTTCAATGCGCCGAGTTGCTCGGGGGTCGCACAACCGACGAGTCCCATCACGAGAGCATGGCGCAGGTAGGCGTCGGCATCGTTGTTTGCGCGGACGGCGGCGAGCAGCGCGGTTGTGGCGGCGGGATAGTGGAGTTTGCCGAGTGATTGGGCGGCGAAAAATTTCACGCGCGGAGCGGCGTCGGAGAGAGCGGCTACGAGTGTATCCGCAGAAGATTGGTCACCGTAATCGCCGAGCAGTTTGATGGCTTGGGCGCGCACTTCGTCGTCGGCCGATTTCAGGAGGGGACGGAGTGCGTTGAGTGCATCCGGCAGAGTGGTGGCGAGCTGGCCGAGACCCCAGACAGCATGCCGGCGGGCGAGCGGAGATCCCTCGGCTTTCCCGGCGACGGTGGCGAACACGCTGATGCCCGCGGCGCCGCGGGTGGCTAGCGTGGATTGAGCTTCGAGCCGCACGCGCCAGTCTGGATGAGCGAGGAGTCCGGAGAGGTCGGCGTCGGTTTTCTTCGTGTAGTCAGAGGCGATGAGCTGCTGCGTGGATTTCACGAGCGGGTCGTTCACGCGTGCGGGATCGAACATGGCGTAAATGCGGCCGCGCTTGGATTTGGGCCAGCCTTCAGCCCAGTCGGAATAGTAGAGCCGGCCGTCGGGTCCGAAACGGACATCGGTCGGCAGCGCGTTCGTGAGGAAAGGTGCGGCGTCCTCGATGGCGTACGATGCACCGTTTGCTTTCACCTTGTAGGTGTAGATGCCGGAGCGCGGAATCGAGCCCTTGAAATGAGTGATGAAAATCCTGCCCGCGTAGTCGGGCGTCAGGCCGGTGCCGGGATAATACGCGATGCCCGAGGGGCCATCCTCGATATTGCAAATGGGAGGAAGCAGGTAGGCGGGTTGGGACGGGAAGCGCGGGCGCCACAGCCGTTCGGCGTTCCACGGGCCGGCATTGCCGCGGGGAGCATGCTGATAACCGATACGCCAGCCGCTGTCGCCGTTTTCGACGAGGTGCACCAGACGTTCCTCATCGCCCTGGTCGCTGTCGTTGTCGCCGGTGAAGAGATCGCCGTATTCGTTGAAGAGAAGCGATTCCGGATTGCGCAGGCCGGTGGCGAAGAGTTCGAGGTGCGAGCCATCGGGCATGCAGCGGAAAACCGAACCGGTGTCGGGCGATTCAACCATCGTGCCTTCCTTGGTTTTCACACTGGCCCCGCGGTCGCCGATGGTGAAATAAATCCGGCCATCGGGCCCGAAAATCAGACCGTGAAAATCGTGGCCGGTGAAGTTGAAGCGGATGCCGAAGCCACGAAACAGTTCGGTGCGCGTCTCGGCCTTTTCCTGGCCGGTGAAATGCCAGAGCGAGGGAATGTTGGTGAACCAAACCTCGCCGTGGCGGGCGAGGACACCGGAAGCGATGCCATCGATGGGTGAGCGGAAATTGTCGGCATAGACGGTGGACTTGTCGGCGATGCCGTCTCCATTGGTGTCTTCGAGCAAGGTGAGGCGTTCGGATTCCTTGGAAAGTTCCTTCACGCCGGCTTCACCGAAATTCTTCCGGATGCTGGCCATGAAGTCGGTCTGGTTGCGGTTGGCGAGGTCGTCTTCCAAGGTCCACATGTAGTCGCGGATATC
>JANYDX010000067.1 GCA_025363395.1 Verrucomicrobiota bacterium | reverse complement strand
CGGAAAAAGCCTCCGGCGGAATCATCATCGCAAAGTTCGTCTTGCCACAGGCACTGGGGAAGGCAGCCGCTACGTAGTTCTTCTTGCCTTGGGGATTCTCGATGCCGAGAATGAGCATGTGCTCCGCCATCCATCCCTCATCGCGCGCCATCGCGCTGGCGATGCGCAGAGCAAAACACTTTTTGCCGAGCAGGGCGTTGCCGCCATAGCCTGAGCCATACGACCAGATTTCGCGGGTCTCGGGAAAATGGACGATGTATTTCTCCTTGTTACAGGGCCACGCCACGTCCTTCTGGCCCTTCTTCAACGACGCGCCCACGGAATGAAGGCAGGGGACGACGCGCTTTTTGTTTTTATCGATCAGCGCGAAAACCTTCTGCCCGATGCGCGCCATGATGCGCATGTTCACCACCGCGTAGGGTGAATCGGTCAGCTGCACGCCGATCTGCGCCATCGGCGAATCAAGCGGCCCCATGCTGAATGGCAGCACATACATCGTGCGGCCTTTCATGCAGCCGGCGAAGAGACCGCGCAGGGTTTTCTTCATTTCATAGGGATTCACCCAATTGTTGGTCGGCCCGGCGGCGGCCTTGGACTGGCTGCAGATAAATGTGCGGTCCTCCACGCGCGCCACATCACTGGCGTCGGAACGGGCGAGAAAGCACCCGGGCCATTTCTTCTGATTCAGCTTAATGAAGGTGCCGCCCTTTACCATCAGGGCGCACAGGGCATCGTATTCGCGCTTCGAGCCGTCCACCCAGTGGATGTGATCCGGCTGGCATAGCGCCGCCATCTTGTTCACCCAGCGGATCAGGTGCAGATTCTTGCTCAATGGACGCGAAGATAACTTCATGGGCAAAAAGTAGCGCCGCACCCGAAACGAGTAAACGGGAAAGGCCGGTCGCCATCATTTATGAAACCGGTTGCCCTGAAGTATTAGTGGTCGTGCGCCCTGCGAAAATCCGGCAAACAATTGCCTCATGGACAAACTCTGCATTTTTGCGGGAACCACCCTCTTTGGTTATGTCTTTTGGTATCTGGGCATCCTGCTCGGCTTCGAATTTACCGGGTGTTTCGTCCTCAGCAGTATCGGCAGCATGGTAGGCGTCTATGCCGGCTGGAAAGTCGCACAGCACTACAAGTGACAGGCTTTCCCCGCCGGGCCCGTCCGCCTACGCCGGCTCGATGTGCACCGTCACATCGCTGATGCGATGATCGGCCGATGCGATCAGCGCATCCTTCACGGCATGGGCAATCTCGTGGCCCGCACGCACGGTGAGATTGCCATCCACGCGCACCTGGATGTCCACCAGATGACTCAGGCCGCTTTTGCGCATCCGCACTTTGTCGAGAGCGCGCACTCCCGGCACGGCGAGCGCAACGGCCCGCACCTCGTTCTCGAAATTCTGGGGCGCCGCCGCATCCATCACGTCGCCGAGCGCCTTCGTGAACATCCTGAAACCATTGAACGCGATGATCACGCAGGCAAACAGCGCCGCCCAATCATCGGCCGCTTCCCAGCCTTTGCCACCGCCCAGAGCAATGCTGATTCCGACAAACGCCGCGCCCGAGGTCATCGCATCGGACCAGTGGTGCATCGCCTCGATGTCGAGCGCCGTGCTGCCCACCGCCTCGCCGGCCAGACTCATCCGCCGGGAGAACCACGTCTTCGCCACGATCACGCCGGCGAGCACCACCAAGGTCCACCATGCCGGCCCTTGGTGCGGCGTGATAATTTCATGAACCGCGTGCAATGCCACCCAGCCGGCCATCGCAAAAATAAAGAGTGCCACCATCAATCCGGCCAACGGCTCCGCCTTGCCATGGCCGTAGGGATGGTCGGCATCCGGCGGTCGCGCCGCCACCCGAAAGCCGGCCCACACCAGCAAGGAGGTCAGGATGTCGAGCATCGACTCCGCCGCATCGGCAATCAGCGCATAAGTGTGGCCGAATATTCCCGCCGCAAATTTCACGACCGCCAGGATGGCGTTCAACGCAATCCCGCGCAGCACCAGCTTCGCACTGTCGTTGGCGCGCTGGGTCAGGGCGGTTTGGGCCTCGTTCGGTTTCATGTTTTTGATCGTCTCCGCCTACCCCAGCAGCTGGGTCATTGCCCATGCCGGCAAGCTTGCGGAGTGATGGCCCGGACAAAAAATCATCGGCGCACGTTGAGCTGGCGACCGGCCACACTCAAGCCTGCCGTAAAGACTCGGTTTTGCAGCCCGCTTTTTACCGGAGCAGACCTGGCGGGAGCGCGAGCGCCGGGTCCTGGATGGGGCGCTCGCCCACCAAGCCGAGCCCCCCTTGCCTGTTGACCCGGCGCGGGGCCGGACTAGTTGTATCACGTATGTCAGACACCGCTTCACCGGTCGCCTCCGATCCCGTCAAACAGTTTTCGGTTTTCATCCCAAACCGCGTGGGACAGCTGTACGATCTCACCGTGTTGCTCGCAAAGCACAACGTGCATGTCATGGCCATGACCACGCTCGACACGACGGATTGCGCCATCGACCGTTTGATCGTGGATGATCCGGATGGCGCCCGCGACCTGATGGACGCCAATAATTTTTCCTTCACGGAATGTGATGTGATCGCGGTGGAAATCACCAACGAATCCCAATTGAAGGATGTGCTGAACGCCCTGTTTACCGTGGAGATCAACATCCACTATCTCTACGCCTTTTTAATGCGCCCCGAGGGGAAATCGGCCCTCGCTCTAAATGTCGAGGACACCGACCTGGCGACCAGCGCGCTCAACACCCGCGGCTTCAAGGTTCTCACGCAGCGCGATATCACGCGCTGAAGCTGCGCATCAGTGAAGGTGGAAGTGACAAGGGTCAAGTATCAGGAACACGTATCTGGGCCCTGCCACTTGATCCTTTCTTCTTTGCGACGCACTGCAGCGCGTCGCCTCAGATTTTCGTTTCGGCCTGCCGGTCGCCTTCGAGCAAATACAGCCCGGTCAAATAGCCATTCTCGTACATTTCGCCGACCCGCAGTTTACCTTCAAAAGTGATCGGGATGTCCATCAGCGGTTTCACGCCGGAGCCCACCATCTTGACGACAATCCACTCGTTGATTTTCGGCATCACACCGTAGCAGCACATCATCGGGTCCTTCACCAAAAGAAATTCCTTCACCAAGCCTCCTTCCATCTTCACTGGCAGCATGAAACCCGTCACCGCCACTTTTTGCTGGTCCAACGCCTTGATCTTGTCGGGAATCTGGCTCGCCCCGGAAGGCGGCGGCAGATCGGGTTTGGCCGGATCAGCTTCCGCCGGCGTGAAAGGAAAGGACGCCAGCCTGTCGAAGCCGACCCTTTCGTAACCGTCCGCCGGCCCCTCGGCCGCCTGCAACGTCAGCGCGGCACAGCAGGTCAGCAGGAGGGAAATCCAGGATGAACTTTTCACGAGGGGAAACCTAGCCACGACCAGCGGGGCGTCAAAGAATTATCCGGCGCCGGATGGACGAACGGTTTTCTACTTCGCTGAAAACCCGGCCAGCACATCCTTCTCGGCCAGCGCCCGGCCATCGTAAAGCCGGAGGCCCGACTCGGTCCAGCGGGCAATCTGCCACTCGTCGTTCTGCCGGGCCACCAAACCGTATTGCAGGGTGGCCGGCCAGACGCTCGGCGCGGACGGATCTTCCACCTTGAGCACCTGCATGCGGAACAATTGGATCACGGACATCGGGCGTCCGGCCACGACAGTGTTGCGGCCCTGCCGTAGCGCCGCCGCGGTGTAAGGCGTGAAATCGCGTGGCGATTCGACCGGGGTCAGCAAATGCCATTCATGCGCGTCGCCACCCAGACTGTTGACGAGGAGGCAGTGGCTCCCTGCCGCGCCGGCCAGGTCGTATTCGTAGCGGTCATATTTGCCGTGAATTGTTGCCACCTCAATCAGCGCATAACCTGCGACGGTGTACGCCCGGCCTTCAAGGACGCATCGCACTCCATCCGGCAGCCGCAAAGCGGGCGCCGCCTGCTTCGGGGGCGGCTCCGGCGGCGACTCATCGCGTTCGCAGGAACTGGCGCAGATGCCAAACAATGCCACCAAGCCAAATACGATGGTCGCGCCGGAACTGACCCACGAAAAATCTTCGCCCCAATGTCGAGAGGCAAATCCCTTCATCAGGTTGGGGGTGCTCCGGTGCGGCAGATTAAAAATCCCCTCGATGCGGCCGGCCGGCACGGTCTTTCCCTGATAAAATTCAATCTCCCCACCTCTCCAGCTCACCACGAGCATCTCGCCGCCCCACTCCGCATTAAAATAATTCGCGACATCCCCCACTCCCGTTCCCTCCGGCGCCCGGCCTTCAACGGTACAAACGCGCGAAAGACTCACCAAGGTGACGCGGGCTGTTTTACCGTCCACGATAACGGTGTCCCCGACCCGCTTCGCCCCAGCCTCGACCACGGCCAGTGGCGGCAACGGCTCTATCCGCTTAAACAGCTTCCACGGCGAACCGTCTTCGGTTTCCTCATAAACCAAGGTTTGCTCACTGCCGCCGGAGTCCACGAGGTTGAACTCGTTCCAAAAAAAGGTCTCCCCGTCCAGCTGCACACTGAACACAACCCGCCCGGCCACCGTGTAGCGCCGGCCATCGAGCATGCCGCTCATCCCGGGATGGAGTGCCGTGGGATTGTCGTGGCTCATGTCAGCGGAAAAAATGGGGCACGAAACGGCTCAGGTTACCGGTGATGCGACGCGTGTCTTCACGAATCCCGAGCCCCGCCGGCTCGTGGTCCACCACCCAGACGCCGAAAACCGGATGCTGCCCTTCAAAATCGAGGGGCTCCGCGACCGCTTGGTAAACGTGGCCCTCTTCGCCGTAATCGCCACCGGTTTCCTCGATCACCACGCCGCCTTCAACCCAGCTGACGTTGGCGCCTTCGCGACTGAGCTTGGGCTTGCGAATGTAGCGTCCGCCGAGCGGAGCGGCGTTTTCATAAGCCGGCAGCAGATTGGGATGATCGGGGAAAAGTTCCCACAACACCGGCAGCAGGCCCTTGTTGCTCAACAGCATTTTCCACGTCGGTTCGACGAACTGCACCGGATCGTCCGCCAGATGGGGAGCGAAGTCCTCCTGCCAGAGCCACTCCCAAGGATAGAGCTTCAAGCAATGCGTGATGCGCACGCCATCAAGATCGACGAAAATTTTCCGGCGCGAGTCCCAGCCGATGTCTTCCACGCGCACCGCCCGCGCCGCCACGCCTGCTTGTTCGCAGGTGTCGCGCAAATAAAGCACCGTTTGCTCGTCCTCGGCGTGTTGCTTGATGCTGCTGAAATGAATGGTGGTACCCGCCCAGCGCCGCCAAGCCTCGATCAACCGCTCGTGGATGGAATTGAACTGATCCGTCCCCGGATGCGTTTCCTGCAGCCAAAACCATTGCGTGACGGAAGCCTCGACGAGCGCGGTCGGCGTGTCGGCGTTGTACTCGAGGAGTTTGGGCGCACCCACGCCGTCGAACGCCAGGTCAAACCGGCCATACACACTGAAATCGTCGCGCTCCCACGAGCGCAGAATGGCGGGAACCGCGGCCGGCGGAATACCAAGCCGGTGCCACCAGTTGTGCTTGATCACCGCCTCGGCGGCGTCGATGCAGAGATAATGCAGGGTATGCGCGGCCCTCTCCAAAGCGTCCACCTCCCCGGCCGTCAGCTCGTAGCACGCGGACTCGTCCCAGTAAGGCCCGTTTTCATGCGAGTGATAGGACAGACCGGTATGCTCGACCTTTTCCCGCCAGGCGGAGCGAGGTTGACAAGGGTGACGTTGCATCAGGACCAGATGTGATAGCCACCCGACGTGCTGCCAAAGCCGCCGCGCACGATATCGCTGCGGGCCGCCTCCGCCGCGGCCGCGGCACTGCCGGTGGGTTCGGACACATTGATGACGCTCCGATAGGGCTCAGGTCCCCACTGGCCGCCGTAGAAATATTGTTTTCGCTGCGCATCATAGCTGTTGTAGGGCTGGGGATAAAACGCATGGAACGGCGCGTGATAAAATCCGACTCCCGGCACATGGTAGTCGTTCGAGTAGACGCTCTGCGGCGTGATGCGCGGCTCGCGCACCGTCGGCGCACAACCCGTGACCGCCCCAGCGGAAATTCCACCCAGGAGCACCAGTTTGATGGCCTTGCTGCGTTTCACCGGTCGCCTCCACTCATCCAAGCATGGCGGCAGCGATGATGATGCAGACTCCGAGAATGACGGAGCCACCGATGATGGCGGCAGCTACATTCCTGTTCTCGACAATCTCCTTGTGCAAATCACCGGGCGTACATTTGTCGAACAAGCGGTATCCGACGATGGCGATGAGGATGCCAATCGCGGCGAACAATACCATGTAGCCAACCGCCTGGCCAACTGACTGGGCGTGCCAAGTGGAGAGAACCGGACCATCCGCCGCAAACAGGGCGGCAGGAGCGGTGAGAGCGAAGGCAGTGCACAAACAACAAGCCAATTTATTCTTCATGGAGATAACACAAAAGTGTGCGGAGCGTGCGGCTGTCATTCTGACCTGTCAACGCCACCCAAGGTGTAAACCCAACGCTTGTTTATACCGGGCCCCGTTGGCCGCATAATTTCTAACTGCAGGAGCGGCTACACATCGCGATCCCGGACGCATCGCCCAAATCCGTCGGACAAAAGCTCGACCGGCGACGGACGCTCAGTCTGGACCGGAGCTCGTGCGCTTCGATTGAACAGCTCGAACAGGGCCCGGCCGGCCGGCTCGGAAGAAATTAAACTGGCCTCAAACCGTGCTCGCCGCCAGCTTCGCGTTTCTGAGTCAGTCGTCAGCCAACCCCTTCCCTTCATGTTAAAATCCAAAGCTTGGAAACAAATGGGCGCCTTGGCTACGGCCATGGCTTTGTCTGTGACCCCCGCCTTCGCCAGCGAAGCCGACATCCATATTCCCGATGTGAAATCGGTGATGTTCCTCAACGGTTCCCTCAGTGGCAACGCTGTCCTCATGATCGGCCTCGTCGTCTGCGCGCTCGGTGTCCTCTATGGTTGGACGCAGTACCTGCAGACGAAAAACCTGCCGGTGCACGCCTCGATGGGCGCGGTGTCCCAGATCATCTGGGAGACGTGCAAAACATACCTTTTCCAACAGGGCAAATTCCTCGCCGTGCTTTGGGTGCTCATCGCCGCGTGCATGACGTACTACTTTGGCGTGCTCTCGGAAAATTCCGCCGGCCACGTCGTGATCATCCTGCTGGCCTCGGTACTCGGCATTCTTGGCAGCTACGGCGTCGCCTGGTTCGGCATCCGTATCAACACCGTGGCCAATTCCCGCGCCGCTTTCTCCGCGCTCAAAG
>JANYDX010000061.1 GCA_025363395.1 Verrucomicrobiota bacterium | reverse complement strand
CGAGCCGCGCGTGCCGCCGCCTGATGATCCAGCGAGCCGGCATAGGTGAACAGGTCGAGGCAGACGACGCGATAACCCCGCCGCAAGAGCGCCTCCACCAAATGCCCGCCGACGAAGCCGGCGCCACCGGTCACGGCGATTGTTTTCAGCTTCTTTGAGCTGGCATCGGAAATTTTTATTGGAACGGGCATGGCGGGAAATGGGTCACTCGATCGAGGCAAGGGTTTCGCCAACCAACGCCACGTGCTCAGGCAGGACCGCGGCGGCGTTGAACAACTTTTCCATCCGGGCGCGCGCGTTGCGGGGACGCGTCAAATCGCCGGCTCGATGCGCCTGCATCGCCTGGTGCAGCGCATCGGCAAGCCGGGCGGGATCACCGGGCGGCACCAGCCAGGCGTCCTGCTCGCGCAGCATTTCCGGAATGCCGCAGATGCGGGTCGCCACGATCTGAAGCCCAAACACCGCCGCCTCCATCAAGGCGCGCGGGAATCCTTCCTCGAAACTCGGGCACACATAAATATCCGCCTGCCGCAGGAAGCCCAGCACGTCGGGTGTTTCATCGACGAGGCACACGAGCCTGTTCAACCCACGCACTGCGATATCCCGGCGCAGCTGTTCCACATCCGGACTCGGCCGGGCGCCCACGAGCAGGAATTGCAGCGCGCGCGGATTTTCGGTTTCACCAGTGACGGAAGCACAAGCCAGCTGTTCGATCGCACGAATGAGGAGCCTTTGTCCCTTGCGATCACAAATGCTGCCCAGGCAGACGACCACGATGGCGTCGGCCGAAAGCCCCTGCGCCCGGCGGAGTGTCGTGCGATCATGCGCAGAGCAAAACGTATCCAGCCGGGCAACGTCCGTCCAGCTGCGCAGCAGCCGGAAATTCCCCTCGTACTCAAGGCGGCGATGTTGGGATCGCGTCCACTCCGTAACGAAAACCGTCCGGGTTGCCCCGGCAATCGCGGCCTCGACCAAAGGTACCCGGGCCGCCGGAAACAGCGCGTCGATCCGTGCACTCTCGTGAATGTAGAAGAGAACAGGTTTGCCCAGAACCCGCGCGAGAGGCACCGCCCAGTACGCGACCAGGGTGTTGACGATCACCACATCCGCCTCGCGCCAGTCGAGGGCGGCCGCGATGCAGCCAATATGGGAGTGAAATTCAGCTTCGTTCATTGTGGGGGTCAGCCGTGCCATATCGACAATCTCGACGAAAATTCCCGCCTCCGCGCAGAGTGCCCGCAACGGCCCATCCTGCGGAGTCGCCAGCCGCACCGTACAGCCGGGTTGCTGCGCCAGGAATCGCGCGTATTCGAAGGCGAACAACGCCGCGCCCCCCAGCGTGAAGTTGTCGTTCACCATCACGACTGAAAGAGGCCGCGGCGAAACGCGTGCGCACGCAGGCGCCTGATACCGGATTTGATCCAAGGTAACGAGGGGCGACGCGTGGCGAAGATACGTTTTCCGCGCCACGGTGAGCTCTCTTCCGGCCCGGCCCAGTCCACGCCAGCCGCGCGTGGCAAGCACCGCGGCGGCAGCGGAGCCGAAACGCGCCGCCGAATAGGGTGGCAGTTCACCGGGCAGATCGGCCGCGAACGACGGACCCTGCACGCGACGGGCGAATGCGAGCAGCGGTTCACCCTTTTCCAATTCCACGCAGACCACCAAGCCCCAGGACTGCGGATGTGAGAGCGGAACCACGATCTCACCGGCAAACTGGCAGCGCGCCGCGCCGCGCAAATCGCCGAACGCAGCCGCCACGTCGGCACGCGGCAAACCGTAGTCGAGCCGGGCAGGCAGGCGCGGATCGACATAAGCGGTCACGCTTGAAATCGCGCGAGTCGCATGCGCCACCCAGCCGCTGATGGATAACAGGCCATGATTGACGCGCACGCGTTCGCCCGGCTCCTCGAGGCAGCCGAACAGAGGTGCAACGGGTTTGATTTCCGTCGTGCCCGCCGCTCCGGCGACCCAGGCCGCCCGCGCATGCTGGCGCCAGGAAAGCCGCGGTTGGGCGTGCTGCTGGCGCAAGGTCTGGAGCAACATCCACCCTGCATCCGGTCCGGCCGGCGGCGCATAATCAACCTTCCGCACGGCAGCATCGGATTCAATCTCACACCGGAAATTTTCCCACCAGCAGCCCCGGGCCGCATCATAAAATTCCAACTTCAGCCAATGCCGCCCTGCCGGAGGCCGGAGGAAGATCACGAAACCCACGGAGGAAGAATCGGAGTTCGCCCCAACCTCAGCCCGGGATCGGTAACAAAATCCATAGGTTGTTTCTCCCGCCACGCGGGCTCGCATGTCCACCACCGATGATGCCGCGTCAGTCCGGACCAGGCCACGCAACCAGGATCCTGCGGCGGGGAAAAACCTGTCCGCTGGAAATGTCTGGAAGACCATTTCCCCTGCACTCGTGAACTCGGGCGACATGTCAGAAAGCTAGACGTTCCCGTCCTCCAAATTCGACCCAACTATCTGCAAATATTTAGGCTGAGGGATGGCGGGTTCCGCGGCGCTGATTGTCTATCCAAAGAATATGTTGTGCTCAAAACCTCGGGCTCATCTCCCCTTCCCTTTCGCTCCCTGCGAAAGCGGGATCAGCTGTCACGGTCGCGTGGCCCGGGTGTGAGACCAAGCGGAAATTGATCCCATGCGTGTCCTGGCAATCATCGGCACCCGTCCGGAGGCGCTCAAAATGGGCCCGGTCATCCGCGCCCTGCGGGCGACGAAGGGCATCGATTCCATGGTGTGCATGACCGGTCAGCATCGTGAACTTCTCGAAGAACCGCTGGCGTTGTTCGGCGTGACACCGGAGTTCGATCTCGGCCTGAAGCAACAGGGGCCGCATCCCGACCAGCTGGTGGCCGCACTGCTGCCGCCACTGGGGACACTCGTCGCCAAAACGAATCCCGACTGGATCATCGCGGCGGGCGACACCACTTCGGCCCTGTGCGCCAGCCTGATCGCAGTTTACCGGCGCGTGCGTTTCGCGCACGTCGAGGCCGGCCTGCGCACCGGCCACCTGGGCGAACCTTTCCCCGAGGAATTTCACCGCCGGGTCAGCGCGATCGCCGCCGACCTGCACTTTGCCCCCAACTCCGGCGCACGAAACAACCTGTTGTCCGAAACCATCCCGGCCCGGGCCATCGTCGTGACGGGCAATCCCGTCGTCGATGCCCTGCGGCAGATATCAGGCCGGGCGAGCGCTCCCCGGCTCACGGAAATTCTCCGACGCACCAGGCTGGGCGGCCCACTCGCCACCGCGCGCAAACTGCTGCTCGTCACTTTTCACCGCCGGGAAAATCTCGGCCAGCCCGTCGAAAACATTTGCGCCGCGTTGCGCACGCTCGCGGCGCTTTTCCGCGACGAACTCGCCATCCTCTGTCTCGTGCACCCGAATCCCCGCGTGAGCCGGCCCGCCCGGCGTTTGCTGGGCCACACGCCAAACATCACGCTGTCGCCCCCGGTCGGGTACGCGACCATGCTCTCCCTACTGCAGCGCACAACCCTCCTGCTCACCGACTCCGGCGGTCTGCAGGAGGAAGCGCCCTATTTGCGCGTGCCGGTGCTCGTGCTGCGCAACGTGACCGAACGCCCGGAGGGCGTTGTCGCGGGAGTTGTCCGGCTCGTCGGCACCAATCCCCGCACCATCGTCAGTGCGGCGCGCCGCCTGTTGAAAAGCCCGGCGGCCCACCATGCCATGATCGATGAGGACTTCTGCGCCTACGGCGACGGGCGGGCGGCCCGGCGGATCGTGGCCGCACTCGTCCGGCACTCCGCTCCGCGCGCGCGGGCCAAGCCAAAAAGGTAAATCGATTTCCCCATGTCCTCGCCAAAAGTTCTCTACATTGTTCACAACCACCCGGAAATCCGGTCGGGCGGCGTGGAGGTTTATTCCCAGGAACTTTTTCAGGCCATGCGTGCCCGCCCGGATTTTTCCGCGTGTCTCCTCGCCAAGGGCGGCGCGCCCTTTTCCGCTGCGCAACGGCCCCACGAAGGCACGATGATCTCCACGGTGTCACCGGCGGACGACGGCCAGTATCTCTTCCACAACGAGGGCGGTGACTACGACCATTTTCTCGGCACTTCCTGCGCCAAGGAGCACCTCGTGACCTATCTGGATCGTTTTCTCACTGCGGTGCGGCCCGATGTCGTGCATTTTCACCACACGCTTTATCTCGGCTACGACACGCTGCGCCAGGTGAGAAATTCCCTGCCGGCGGCGGCGATTGTCTACAGCCTGCACGACTACCTGCCGATCTGCCATCGCAACGGCCAGCTGTTGCGCACCAACAACCGCGAACGCTGCCACGAACCCTCGCCGCGTCGCTGCCACGAATGTTTTCCTGACATCGCCCCGCGGGAATTTTTTCTGCGGGAACGTTTCATCAAGGCCCAACTCGAACATGCTGACCTTTTCCTCGCCCCCAGCGAATTCCTGCGGGAGCGCTACATCGCGTGGGGCCTGCCGCGCGAAAAACTCATCTGTGAGCCTTATGGTCGCGCGGTCATCAGCGCCGGGCCCGGCGCCGCCTCGCCGGACGGATCGCGGTGGCGGTTCGGATTTTTTGGCCAGATGTCGCTGTTCAAAGGCGTGCATGTGCTGCTGGACGCGATGAAAATTCTCGAGCGCCTGCAGCCGGGCGCCGCCCACCTCTGGCTGCACGGCAACAATCTCGATCTCCAACCGCCCGAATTTCAGGCCACCGTGGACGCACTGCTGACCGACACGGCCGCGAGCGTGACAAATTCCGGTCCCTTTCAACGGAAGGAATTGCGGCGGTTGATGGAAAACATCGACTGGGTGGTGGTGCCTTCGCTGTGGTGGGAAAATGCGCCGCTGGTGATTCAGGAGGCCTTCATGTGCGGCCGGCCCGTACTCTGTTCCGACGTCGGCGGCATGGCAGAAGCCGTGACGTCCAACGAAAACGGCCTGCATTTTCGCGTGGGCGATGCGATGAGCCTGGCGGAAACCATGCGGCGGGCGGCCACGACACCGGGTCTGTGGGACCGGCTGCGACAACAGCTTCCCCCGGGTTATCCGGTCGCGCAGCAGGCGGAAAAACTTTCCGGCCTTTACCGGCAACTCATCGCTCAACGCCGTGCCCTCTCCTGAACACAGTTCAGCGTCCACCACCCGCATCTGGTTGAACCATCAGGTGCTGTTGCTGGTTACTTTCACCGGCGGGACGACCCGGATTCCATCCCGTTGGCGCTCTGTCCTGCCCCTCACGGATTTCCGTTCACCCGCCCGGGTGGAGTTGTTGGGGTTCGCTTCTCCAGCGGAAGCGGAGCGCGCGATACCCGGCGCAAGAACGGAGGCCGCCCGCGATTTCGTCATGCCCACCGAGGCCTGGTCGGGCCACGAATCTTTCCTCCCGTTCCTGCGCCTCGCACTGTCCTGGGATATTCCTGCAGCCGAGACTCATCTGCTCGCGGAACGCCTGCATCTGATCCGCGAGTCCACGCGGGCAAAACATCCTCCCGCCATTTTCGCCGGCCGGCCACTGCTCTGCGTCGATGTCGTGGCGCGCTCGGGCGAATCCTTTGTTTATCTGAAAGGCTGGTGGCGCGGCTGTCATGGCAGCGCGGTCAGGCTGACCGCAATTTCACCGGAGGGAGAACGCCGGGATTTGCTCGGCGTGCTTTGCCGTTTTCCGCGCGACGACATTGCGCCCGCCTATGCCGGCGACACTTACCTGGGCTTCACCGCATTTTTCCAGCTGCACCGGCCCAGTCTGCTGCGCACCGGCTGGCTGCTGGAAATTGAAACTTCCGACGGGTTCGTCGCAGAAGCGCCCGCTCCGCCGGTGCTCGAAGATCCGGAACAGGCACTCACTGCGATTCTGCCGGACTTGCAACTTGAGCGACCACCGCGGCCGCGCGGTGCGGCGGAGCACGTCCATGGTTTTGTTTCACGATTGCAGGCCCGCCGCCTGGAATGTTTTTCCCTCAAGGAAGAACTCCAGTTCGGCCCACTGGTGTCACGGCCCGTGCTCTCGGTCATCATTCCGCTCTATGGCCGGGTGGATTTGATCGAGCATCAGCTGGCTCAGTTCGCCCTCGATCCGGCGTGGGCCGGTTGCGATCTGATTTACCTGCTGGACTCGCCGGCGCAGTGGCAGCGCGTGGCGTGGCGCACCGAGTGGCTCGCCCGCCTGTACAATCTCAGTCTGCGCGTCGTGTGCTGCAACCGGAACGGCGGCTATGCGGCCGTGAACAATCTCGGCGCGAGCCTCGCGCGGGCCGACCTGCTGCTTCTGCTCAACTCTGATGTGTTGCCCAGCGCGCCCGGATGGATTGAAAAAATGATCGCGGCGTATCGCCGCCGGCCCGGCATCGGCGCACTGGGACCGAAATTGCTCTTCGAAGACAATTCCATCCAACACGCCGGGGTGGGTTTCGCCGCGACGAGCGATGGCTTCGGCTGGGACACGCTGCCTTACTGCAAGGGACTTCACCGGAATTCTACCGACGCCGCGCAAGCGCGACCCGTGGCGGCGGTGACCGGCGCCTGCCTCATGGTGGACAAAAGCCTGTTCCTGCGGGTCAATGGTTTTGACCAGGGCTATATCCAGGGAGATTTCGAGGATACGGATCTTTGCCTGCGCCTGCTGCAGGCCGGTTGTCAAAATTGGTACGATCCGGAAATTGAGCTCTATCATCTCGAAGGTGTCTCCTATCCGCTTCCCGAGCGTCTCCGTCACGCGACGTACAACCGCTGGCTCCATTCGCGCAAATGGTCCGCCGTGATCGAAAAGCTGGTCAACCACAGCGACACCCCGTTTGCGACTGACACCTGGATTTCCGCGTGAGACGGAAAAGGGTAAGCTGGCGCCGGACAATTCAGCTGCGGTTGGAATACCGAGTCCTGGCCCAATAAGGTGATCAGATTCGGACTGTAGGTCGGGGTTTATCCCCGACGCATTCTCCCAGCACGTCGGGCGTAAAGCCCGACCTACAGAGGAGAGAATCACCGTAACTGTATTTCGCGAGGCTCAGTAAACAGCTCTAATAACCGACATCGCGACAGCGGGCTTCGAGTCTATGGGCAATGGCGGCGATTTGCCCTTGGTCCAGAATCGGAGCACCGTTCGAGAGAAACGTGGAAAGAGCCTTGGGATTGACGACTTGGCACTGGCGGGAGTCACGCGAGGGCTTCATCTCCACCCACCATCCGGGCAGCGTGAGATACGGTGTGACCAACACATTCCCGCCCATCTCGACCTGCAACATCGCCGCGAGCCAGATCGCATTCCGCTCCGCCTGCTCCAGCCC
>JANYDX010000046.1 GCA_025363395.1 Verrucomicrobiota bacterium | reverse complement strand
TTTTGAGCTTCACCTCACTTCAACCCACTGCTTTTATTTTCCCGTTCTCTGAGAGTGAAATTCAACCAAGTCCACGTCAGTTAGCGAATTAGCTTTTCGAGCCACAACGGTTCGACCCCCACCCCGGGCACCAAATCGGGGTTTACAGCAGCATTGGCTTCGAGCAGTTTGGACGAACCCCCGCGAATTCGCTTTATCCTACCGGCTTTGCCCTTACCGGGTGAGCTTGCGGATGGCCGCGAATTGCGCATCGAGCATTGTTTGATTCGGATCGTGGCCACAGTTCTCGACCATGATCAACTCTTTCGCCGGTGCCTGAATCAAACCGAAGTATTCCTTGGTAAGGTCAGGCGTCGTAAATAGATCTTCCACTCCTTGAATCAAAATCACGGGGATGTGGAGCACCGCGCATTCCTGATCAAGGCGCACCGAATTTCCCATCCCATCGCCAGCGAGGCCGACATATTTGACGAAGGAAAATTCCTCACCGGCGGCGTAGGCGGCTTGATAGCGTTCCGTGCTATACACCGAGGACGCGGTGAGGGGAAGATCGGCAGCACAGCGGGTCCCTTCATACTTCTTCGCGAGCTTCCTCAGTTTCCCAAAGTTGCGCGGATTTTTCCAGGGAGGAGAACCGACCGCCTCCAATAGCTGCACACCCTGTTCATCGTTCAATTCCCTGGCCCGTCCGAGCGTGAATTTCAAACTCCGCTTCAGATTCTCCTGATAATTCACCACCTGGGAAAGACCGACATAGCATTGAAAAAGATCGGGCCGCTTGCAGGCCATTTTAACCGCCACCGCTGAGCCCCAGGAAGTCCCCGTGAGGATGAGCTTGGTCAACCCGAGTTCTTTTCGCACGTGCTCGGCCACTTCGATGCCATCGTTGACGATCTGCTCAAAAGACAGCTTGGTCGCGTTAAGGACGTCCTCACTCAGTTCGCCGAGCGGCTGATTCGCTTCGTAGGTGCGACCGGAACCCCGCTGGTCCCATTGCACGATGGTAACGTCTTTTTCCCAATTCCGGTAAAGCCGTTCCGAATAAAGACTCATGGGATTGCCGGGCCCTCCATGGACAAAAAGGATCCCCGGGTTCGCCCGGTTATCGCCGCGGATCGTCACCCACTGGCTGATGCCGCCAATTTGAATGTACGAGGCATTTTCGACGGCCGTTTCGTTTCCGTGCAAGGACAGGAAACAAAACAGCGGCATTAATACGGACAAAAAGCAGGCGACTCTGCGGGTGGAGGCGATCATCATTGGAGTGGCGTATCCGGCAGGGCTATCGCCTCGACGAAATGAGAACAAGCCGCAACCGATGCGTTGATCGTTGCTTTTCCGGGATTTTTCACCACCGACATTTTCGCCCAATAACGCGCAAATCCAAGATTTCTTTTTTCGTTAGCGTGGTCGTTCCGAAGAAATCCGTCATCCGCAGCGCCCGCGCGAGGATGCTGATGCCCAATTCATCGGGTGCAACACGACCTCCGGACGCGTTTTCGCCGCAACGACGAACAACCCATCCGGAGGCTTGGTCCCACCAGGCAGCGGACTATCGTTTGGTCACGCAGCCTTGCGAGGGTGAACATCGAGAGGGTTGATGAGAACATCATCATGAAGGCAAACAACCGTGCCCAAGGCGGCCATAATGCGCATGACTTCCTGCGCGCCGAAATTGGGGCCAATAAAAGCCGAGCGCATTCGATTTCACAGGTGCTCTTCGTAGGTAATGTCGATCTTGGCGGCGAAGGCTTTTTTCCGGGCGGCGCCTTGGAAGCGGATGCTGTGCGTGAGCTCGTCGTAGAGGTAGCCGTCTTTGGGGTCCGGCAAAACTTCCTCCCCATCGACCAACACGCGGAGGCTCTTTTTATAAAAGGTCGCGACGCCGGAAACCGGCTCGAGCGCGACGGCAACGGTGTCTGCGATGCGATCTCCAAGGGCGGCCAGCGGGCCGGAAAAATCATTCTCGATGTTCAAGACGGTGCCGCCCGTGAGCTCGGCCGCGCGCCGGTGCGAGACGTTGTTCGGCGACACCACCGCATCGATCTCAAGTTTCCCGCGCTTGTTGCCCTTGGCGATGATGAACGGGCGCAACACCCAGTAATTGATGTAGCCGTCGAGCGTCTGGCGTTTCTCCGGATTGCGCGCGTTGTATTGGTTGAGCAGGTCGGGAAGCTTTCCGTCTTCGATCCACTCCGCCTCCCGGGTGCCGGCCTTATTGTCCTTCCAAACGGCCATCCGTGTCTCCTCCTCATCCATAAAGAAGACCACGATGGTGGTGGCGTCGGGCCGCAGGAAGTTGTGCTGCTTGTTGTAGTAACCCGCGACGAAATTGTACACGGAGGTGAACGCCGTGCGGTTGCTGTCGCCGTTGGTACCGACCTTCACGAGTTCGGCAAAAATGCTGTCAGGCGTTTGGGGCGTGACCCAGGGCTGATCCATGATGGGGAGCGTCACGAGCAGGCCGTTGCTGGCGACACGCTTGGTCACCAGTTTCGGACGGTCATTGCGATCAAGCACCGGGCTGCCCGCCCGATCCAATTCAACGGAGCGGACTTCCTTGAAGTAGGGTTGATCCTCGGCCCGCCGGCCCTGCTCAGCGTTCACAAAGTCGGTGGTAAGAACGCCGATGCGGTAGTCCAGAGCGCGCTCGTGAAAGAGCTGGCGAAAGCGACTCAGGTTGGCCGCGATCCGGCTCTGGTGCGCAGCCATCGAGGGCGAATTGTTGATGACGAAGACAAGATCGACCTCCCGACTGCGCGAGCGATCAACGGCCACATGTTTCATGGTGCGGACCGGCTCAACCTTGACGACCACGACGCTGTCCATACCGAGGGAAGAGTTGGCTTCATCGAGCGTGTAGTACCTGAAGTGGTCTTCGCCGATGAAACCCGGATTGGGCGCATAGGTGAGCTGGCCGCTGGCGCGATCAAGACTAACTGTGCCGTTTTGCGGTTTCACCTTGTCGTCCAGCAAGTATGATACCTTCGGTGCGGCGAGGCCGACGCGCTCCTCCGGCCTCATGAAATCCTCGTGACTCGGGACCTTCTGCGCAATCGGCTTGTTCGGTCGGGTCATGAGCAAGACCTCATGGGCCTTCATTATGCGCTCGCGGGTGGCGCTGACCTCGAACTTCTCCAGCTCCAACACCTGAGGTTTCACCGTGAGCACGACCGTATTTTTGAAAACCAAGCCCGTCGTTTGATTGCGCACACTGTAGCTGAAAGAATCATCGCCCGCGTAATCCCCCTCCAACCGATACGCAAAATAGCCGGTGTGCGAAGTTTTGTTGGCGAAGAAATCCGTCCCCTCGTCGCCTCCGGCCAATCCGACCCGACCATGCTGCGGCTCCGCCGTAATGGTAAAGACCAGCTCGTTGCCGGCGTCAGAGGAGAGAATTTCCCGGGCAACGAGGAGTTGTGCATGCGCGCCCCCATCCTGAGTTTCCAGTTCCATCGGTTTCTTGGAGACGATCGGCTCGGTCTCGTTGAGCGCGGCGCTGCCCGCGAGCGCAACCTCGCCCGTCGGCGCAGGTGTTGTGTCGGCGGCGAAGACCCGCGCCATGGCCAGCATCAACCCGAACGAGAGGACGCTCAGCCGCCTGCGGGCGCTGGCTTTGCAAAAAGTGAACAAAGGAATGCAATGCATCATAACTGATTAAGTCAGGGCGGCCCCGGTTAGGTTCCGCCAAGCTGGGCCGAAGGAAAAGCGGTGGCGTGAAACCATGGAACATTGCCACCAAACGTCTATTTCAAGTCAACCCCACGGGAGTTGCAGGAAATAGATACATCCACGTCTTCTTCTAATTCGACCTTTCTAATCCGGGCCAAATACGCGATTCGAGCCGAAATCGTTTCCTGGATTATCTCAAAAAGCAATTGGCCACCGAGTGCACTGAGGTAAGCCCAGAGAAATGTCGCAGAAAATTGCCCAAATGTACCGTCACCCAGCAGGTGAATTCAAATTTTGTGGATCACCCGACAACAGGTATTTCTCACTGCAATCCCGCACTCGGGAGTTCGGCGACGAGATCGATCTGCGGGATTCAGGACTGTTTCTGTATCCGTGTATATCGGTGGAATTCGTGGTTAGATGAATCGATTCAACTGCCGAATCCAGGATAAAGCCACTCCCGCGCCATAACGGAGACGAAAAAACCCCAGCGCACCTCGCTCAATAAACCGGGTCCGTCCGGATGGTCCACTGGTTGTCAAGGCGCTGGGTGAAATCGAGCGCGTCGCCCACGCCCACGGTATCGCGCGCCACCTGATAGGCCCAGACCTGGAAGTAGCTTAGCGTCGCCGCGCCATAAATGGTGGAAAAGGCTCCGTCCACCGCGTCCTGCCCAGACGACACCTTGATCCGGCCAATGCGCGGAACATGAAAGCGCGCATCCGTCGTGAACCACTGGCCACCGAGGTAAACTTCGGCGTAGGCGTGAAAATCCATGTGGTTGTCTGGATCGGGAAAACCGATGTCGGGCAAATGGCCGGTCACATAGCGGGACGGGACATTGAACGTGCGATTCAGCGCGATCGCCAGATGCGCGAAATCGCGACAGACCCCATAGCCGCGTTGCAACACATCCCACGCCGACAGGTCCGGCCGGCCGGACATGTAGCGGTACTCGATGTTGTGATGGAGCCAGTGGCTGATGGCCTGCACCCGCGGCCAGCCGTTTTCCACGGAGCCGAATTTTTCCCACGCACAATTGATCAGCTTGTCCGAGTCGCAATAGCGGCTCGGCAAAGTGTAACGCAATAACGCGGCTGGCAGATCACCGGGCAATTGCGGGGTGGTGTTGGTCAGGTCGTGATTATCGGGCCGCGATGAGACCCGGACGATTGCATCGTGCCGGATGGAATTCAGGCCGGGCGCCAGCTTCACGCGGTGAACCTGGTTGCCGTGGCTGTCGGTGAATTCCTCGGTCCATAAATCATTCCCCAAGGCGAGCGCCTCGAACACCACCTCGTGGTTGCGATCAGGCCGGAGCTTGAGATTGAGCAGCAGCATCGCCGAGCCCGAGACCTGGTAGGCCAGACTGCAGCCGACCCGGACGGTCACATCAAATTTTGGCGAATTGCCAGTGGTTGTCGCCATAGTTTTCCCAAAGGGCATCACATTCCGTGCCAGCGCAACTGATATCCTGAAGCCTTCCATAGGAAGAGCGCATCCTCCGTTTTTGGTTGAGGTAGGACCGTCGCTTGCGACGCGCCGATTGAGCGGCTGGAGAAGGATTCAGGCAATTGAAGGTGGCGCGGGACGACTTCAAACCGCTGGTTTGCGCGCGGGAATCCAGCACCGCTTGGAGGTCAACTCACTCCACCATCATGCGTTCGTTGTAGAACGCCTCGACGAGGGCGTGGGTTTTCTTCGGATCGGTCTGCGCGAGGGCGTCCTTGGCGAGTTTCTTGGCATCGCTCAACTTCATGGCGCGGATCAAAAACTTCACCGAGGGCAGCAGCGTGGGCGTCATGCTCAGTTCATCGATGCCCAAACCCAGCAGGAGCGGCACGTAAAACGCATCGCCGGCCATCTCACCGCACACACTGACCTTAAGTTTAGCGGCGTGGCCCGAGTCGGCGATCTGCTTGAGGGTCCTGATCACCGCGGGATGGGAAGGATCGTAAAGATGCGCGATGCGGTTGTTACCGCGGTCGATGGCGAGCAAATATTGGATCAGATCGTTGGTGCCGATACTGAAGAAGTCGCATTTTTCGGCGAGCAGGTCGCCGATGATGGCCGCGCTGGGAATTTCGATCATCGTGCCGACGCGCATTTTTGCGTCGAAGGCCTGGCCGCGCTTTTTCAGCTCAGCCTTGGCTTCCTCCAGCAAGACGCGGGCGCGATCGAGCTCGTCCGTGCCGCTGATCATCGGATACATGAGCTCCACCCGGCCGTGGGCGCTGGCGCGCAGGATGGCCCGCAGCTGGGTCTTGAACAGTTCCGGATTTTCCAGGCACATGCGGATCGCGCGCAGGCCCATGAAGGGATTCGCTTCCGGGCCGATGAGCTGCGGATCGCCCGGCAAGGGCTTGTCTCCGCCGACATCCAGCGTCCGGATCGTGACCGGAGCCGGGGCCAGACCGGCGACAATCTCGCGATAAGCGGCGTATTGCTGCTCCTCCGTCGGCATTTTCATCGAACTGAGGAAAAGAAATTCGGTGCGGTAAAGGCCCACGCCGTCAGCGCGGTATTGTTTCACCAGCGCTACCTCGTCGGGCTTTTCGATGTTGGCCCGCAGGGTGATCGCCACGCCGTCGAGCGTTTCGGCCGGGAGGTCGTTGACGGACATCAACCGCGACTCGAACGATTTCTTGGCTTTCTGAATCGCACCGTAACGGAAAAGGGTGTGCTCGGTCGGATTGACGATGACCACGCCATCGTAGCCATCGACCATCAGCCAATCGCCGTTCTTGATTCGCTTCGTCAGATCGCTGGTGCCAACGACCGCCGGGATTTTCATCGAGCGCGCCACGATGACGGCGTGGCTGGTGCGGCTGCCGGCATCCGTCAGAATCCCGAGCGCCGCGCTGCGGTCGATGCCGGCGGCTTCGGAAGGGGAAATATCGTGCGCGACAATGATGCGCTTTTCCACCAGCTCGGTCAGACTCGTCGCGGCCTGGCCCAGGAGGACGTGCAGGACGCGTTTGGTGACATCCTTGATGTCGGCGGCGCGTTCGCGGAGATACTCATCGTCGATCTCGGAGAAAGCCTGGATGTACCGTTGCGCGATGTTATTGAAACAGGTCTCGATGTTCAGGCCCGACTTTTCGAAATCGCGGATCGTCTCGCCGATGAGCGCCTGGTCCTCGAGCACCATTTGATGCGCATCGAAAATCAGCGCCTCCTCCTCGCTCAGATTTTTTGTCACCTGCACCTGGATCTTGGAAATTTGCTGGCGGGTGACGACGAGCGCCTGGTCGAAGCGCGCAATCTCGGCGATGCGTTTGTCCGGATCAACCGTGTAGCGCGGGATCTCCAGTTCACTCTGCAGGTAGAGAAAGGCCTGCCCGTAGGCGATGCCTTTGGAGGCGGCAATGCCCTGGATGACGACTTCGCTTTTGGCGTTGGGATCCATGCGGGTGGGCTGGAGAGATTAACGAGCCGTCCCGAGCAGTGGTCAATGCGGAACTAGACCAAACGCGCTTCCTGCACAAAAACAGACTCACCCCAGCACTCGCGGATGAGTTTGATCATTTGTGTTACAACCTCCGGCGCGAAAGCTCCCGCGGCATCGTCCAATAGCGCAAAACAGGCACTGCCACTGCCGCTCATCCGGGCTCCCACGCCAAATTGAGCGCTCAACTTCCCCAACAAAACCGGCAAAGCGATGTATTTCTCGAATGCGACCCCTTCCATATTATTAAACAGCAGGCGTGACAGGGGAGCGGTCGTGTCCATCCACGCGGCCAATTTTTGCTCCGCCGCAGGAGCCGGCAAATAATGCCGCGGCGCGTCCGCAGCCATGCCACCGTAGGCCCACGGCGTACTAATGCCAAAGCCTGGCTTGAACAACAGCACCCGCTGACCGCGCAGGCGAAGCGCCGCACTTTCGGGCAACGCGGTGAGCTGCTCGCCGCGTCCGCGCATCACTACCGGCATACCGTGGAGGAACATGGCGCAGTCGGAACCGATCTTCGCCGCCATGACTGCGAGTTCTCCCCCGGAAAGCAACTCGCCGGAAAGCGTATTCAACGCCTGCAATGCAGCCACGGCGTTGCTGCTGCCACCACCCAGTCCCGCCCCCATCGGAACGCGCTTGGTCAACTGGAAATGAACCCCGCCCGGCGCGCCTCCGGGCAATCGATCAGGCCAGCCCGTGGCGGCGGCAAAAGCCCGCGCCGCCTTCAACACCAGGTTGCCTCCGTCCACCGGCACCTCGGGATGGTCGCATTCCAGTGTAAAACCACCTGCCATCCCCCGACCGCCGTTCAACTCGACCTTGAGCTCGTCCCCAAAATCCAACGGCGCCGCCACCGACACTAAATCGTGGAAACCGTCCGGCCTGCGCCCGGTAACAGCGAGGTAAAGATTGATTTTTGCAGGACTGAAAACCGTGACGGTCATGAAGGTTTGACCACTAATGAACACTAAAGCGCCTTAATCCTAGCCCAAAACCGGGCGTGATTTCTCTCTTTGATTACTGACCATTAGTGTCCATTAGTGATTTCTCCAAATGTCTTGTGATTTAATTCTGGCCCTTGACGTTCCCACGCGCGAAGAAGCCGCGCCTATTCTCCGCCAGTTGCGCGGACATCTCCGCTGGGTCAAGATCGGCCTGCAAATGTTCACCGCCTACGGGCCCGAGTATGTGCGCGAGGTCGCCGGCCTGGGCTTCAATGTTTTTCTCGACCTCAAACTGCACGACATCCCCAACACGGTGGCCAAGGCCGTGGAATCGCTTGCCCCGCTGCCGATCCAGATGCTCACGCTGCATACTGCTGGCGGCGGTGAGATGATGGGCGCCGCCGCGAACGCGCAACAAAAGCACAATCCCAATCTGCTGCTGCTCGGGGTCACCGTGCTGACCTCCATGGATTCTGCGGGTCTGGCCGAAATCGGCGTGACCGCGTCGTCCGCCGACCAAGTCGCCCGCCTGGGCCGGCTCGCGGCTGACTCCGGCCTGCGCGGCCTCGTGTGCTCGCCGCTGGAAGTGGCGATGCTGCGACAAAAACTGCCGGCCGACATGAAACTGATCACCCCCGGAATTCGTCCGGGGGGCGAGGCGGGTGGCGACGACCAGAAGCGCGTGATGACGCCGGCCGAGGCCGCCCGCGCCGGTTCCAGCTACATCGTCGTTGGCCGACCCATTTTGAAAGCCGCCGACCCCGCCGCCGCCGCGCGGGCAATTCTCGCGGAGCTCGCCGCCACCAAAGCCTGAAGGACTGAACCTCCCAACTCAACCATGTCGAATGTTTCCGCTTTGCTTTGTAGGAGCCTGCTTGCAGGCGATTCACCTGATGACCCGTTGGTGGACGTTTTTAATCGCCTGCAAGCAGGCCCCTACATTTCAGACAACCGCAGCCGTTACGGGGCCAACTTCTAAAATCTCATCCATGTCGCATTTTCCTCAGCTCCTCAGCCCTACGGTCCTTCAGTCTTTCAGCCTTTTCCCCTCCCGCCCATGAGCCGTACCGCCGCCATTCTTCTCGCCGCCGGCAGCAGTAGCCGGATGGCGGGATCTGTCCCGGACAAGATTCTCGCCACCCTCGCCGGCAAACCGGTGTTTGCCCACTCGGCGAGTGCGTTCTACCGCAGTGGAGTGGTGGACACTTTCATTGTCACCTACCGCGATCAGGCCCAAATGGTCGAACTTTCCGCGTACGCGCCCACCCCCACCCTCTTCGTGCCCGGCGGACGCGACCGGCAGCACTCCGTGGCGGCGGCCCTCGCCGAGCTGCCCGAGGATGTGAAATATGTTTTCATCCACGACTGCGCCCGCCCCTTGGTGCGCCCGGAGCAACTGGTCGCGCTCCACAAGATCGTTCGCGACGAGGACGCGGTCGTGCTCGCCCACCGCGTGACCGACACCATCAAGGAACATCGCGGGGAAGGCCGGCTCAGCACGCTCAACCGCAAGCGTCTCTGGGCGATGGAAACCCCGCAGGTCTTTTCGCGAAAACTGATTTGCCGCGCCTACGCCCGCGTGGCCGAGCACAAACTGGAAATCACCGATGACGCCGCAGCCGTCGAGCTGCTCAAACATTCCATCGCCCTCCTCGAAAATCCCCACCCCAATCCCAAGCTGACCACACCGGCGGATTTGCCCTATTTGGAATTCCTCCTCACGCGCCCGGACTCAAAAGCGCCATTCGCCGCCGTCTGAGGTCGGCGTGTTTTGCGGTATGATCGGTATGAGCAGGTGAGAAGCAACTAACGATCCGGGATGTGGCCCGAAAAAAGTTTTGGGGCATGGCGGAACAATGCCCGGTCCTGTTTGAGCCTGGTCTCGGAACGAGCCGAATCGGCTTCGATTTGTCGAGTCCTCGATGCGATCATCGCAGCGGCCGGACTGCCCACCCAACGAGATCGGACCCTGGCGACGGCGGCTGGATTCTTGGCCAATCCTCAACCGTTGCCGGAGTGGAAGCCAATCCTTCGTCGGGGTCTGGCAGATGGCGGCGCAAGCAGGGGTTGCAGTCGCTTCCAGAGAACCTGCAGAGCTGTGTCGTGTTCGAGCAGGGTCTTATCCACTTCTGCCAGGCGTTTCAAAATCGCAGCATTGGTCGCAATTGTTTCACACTGCTTAATAAATGCCCGGACCACCAATATCGGCACCTTCGGGGCCCGCGATGACCGAAGGACGTTGGCGGCCATCAAGACTCCATGCTCGGTAAATCCCACGGCAATTTGCGCACCCCTCCGTGCCCAGAACTTGATATCGCAATTTGCGATATCAAGTGCGCCAGTTCGCCTTTAGTGAGCCGAAATCGAAAATCCTCCGGAAACTTCGCGAGATTGCGCTTAACGGCTTCGTTTAAACGGAAAGTTGGCGCATCATAGAGTCGCGCCAGATCGGCATCGAGGATGACACGATGACCGCGAATCCTAAGGATGCGGCCGTTGATAGGGTCGGACGATTCGGGCATAACAATGTGGTTTGTTTTGGCCCGGGCCGGAAACAGTGGCGGTTGACCACAATGGGCCAAGATCAAATTGGGCCGTTTTCAAAAATGCCGTCCACTAGATGCTCCAACTGGAAAAGGGAAAAAGGAGATTGTCTCGCGAAGCGATCAAAGGGGACGAAAGTCTGTTCGGGATTAATTTCGTGTGTTTAGGGTGTTTCGTGGTGGCCAATGTTTTCCGCGTTCCTCAGAGACCAACCGCGCCAGCGCACGCCGCGTGATGAAGCCTGAGCAACCTTCCGCTCAAACGGTCTCGCTGCGCAAGCGGGTTGAGGAGGCACCCCGCCCACACTCAATTCCTACCGCGTAAAATGAAATCACTGTATTTTCTTCTGTGTGTTCGGTGTATTTTGTGATGACACTTCTCCCATGAACCTCCGCATTGGCCACGGCTACGATATCCACCGCACCATCGCCGGCCGCAAGCTGGTGCTCGGCGGCGTGACGTTCGAGGCCGACTTCGGTCTCGACGGCCACTCGGATGCCGACGCGCTGACCCATGCGATTTGCGACGCTTTGCTCGGCGCCGCCGGCCTGCCCGACATTGGCCACCAGTTTCCCAATACCGACCCCGCCTACAAGAACGCGGATTCACAGGTCCTCCTCCAACGTGTCATCGCCGCCCTGCGCGAACGCGGCTGTTCACCGGTGAATATCGACGCGACCCTCATCGCCGAGAAACCCAAAATCGCGCCCCGGCTCGCGGAAATGAAAGCCGCCCTCGCCCGCTCCACCGGGTTACCGCTCGATGCCATCGGAGTAAAGGCAACCACCAATGAAGGTGCCGACGACATCGGTCGCGGACTCGCCATCGCCGCCCACGCTGTGGCGTTGATTCAGAAATTGTAGGAACGCCTTTTGCCGCGATTTTCCATGCACCGCCTTGGTATTTTGTCCTCCCTCACTTTTTTGGTTTGCCTGCTGCTGGCAGCCGGCTGCGCCAAGCGCGAAACCCCAGTGGAGATTGGCACGCGCGAGCAAGTGCTGGAGCGCGGCCTGAGCGCCGATCCGTCCGAGCTCGATCCGCACATCATCTCCGGCCTGCCCGATATCAACGTCGCTTCCACGCTCTTTGAAGGACTGCTCGGCGAAGATCCTGTCGACCTTCATTCGGTGCCCGGAGTGGCCGAGAGCTGGGACGTTTCGCCTGATGGCCTGACCTACACCTTTCATCTCCGCCCGAACGCCCGGTGGTCCAATGACGAACCGGTGACCGCACAGGATTTTTCCAATTCCATCCGGCGCGTCCTCACCCGCACGCTGGCCGCCGATTACGCGACGATGCTCTACCTGCTCGTCAACGCGGAAGCCTACCACAAGGGCCTGCTCATCGATTTCTCGCAAGTCGGCGTGCAAGTCTCCGAGGCGCGGACCCTGCGGCTCACACTGAATCATCCGGCGCCCTATTTCCTGTCCATGCTCACCCACCCCGTCTGGTATCCCGTGTATCTGCCCGCGCTCGAGAAAGCCGGCTCCCCTTCCCTGCGCGGCAGCAAATGGACGCAACCCGGCAATCTCGTGGGCAACGGGCCGTTCATTCTCACCGAGTGGAAACGCGGCGAAGTGATCACAGTGGAAAAATCCCCGTCCTACTGGGACGCCGCCAATGTCCGTCTGCACGCAATTCATTTCCACCCCGCGGTCGACGTCGACGGCGAGGAACGGGCCTTCCGCGCCAAGCAGCTGCACGTGACCGAGGCACTGCCGGTCGGCAAAGTTGACACCTACCGGCGCAGCCAGCCTGAGGTGCTGCAGATCGGCGCGTTTCTCGACACGTATTTCTACCGGCTTAACATCACCCGGCCCGGTCTCAGCAACATCAAGGTCCGCCAGGCCCTCGCCGCCGCCATCGACCGGCCCGCTCTCGTGGATAAAATCATCCGCGGCGGCCAGCAACCCGCCCACTCCCTCACTCCGCCAGACGTTGACGGTTATGTTCCCCCCGACGTAACGAAGAGCAATTTCGACGAGGCGCGCCGGTTGCTGACAGAGGCGGGTTATCCCGGCGGGCAAGGCCTGCCTTCGCTCGAAATCATGATCAACAGCTCCGGCAATCACCGCGTGATCGCCGAGGCGATTCAGGAAATGTGGCGGCGCGAACTCGGGGTAAATGTGCGCATCAGCAACATGGAGCAGGCTACCGTCCTCGCCAACCGTCGCACCCTCGACTATCAAATTTTGCGCTCGGAGTGGGTGGCGGATTATATCGACCCAAAATCTTTCCTCGATGTCTTCCGCTCCGACTCAAACAACAATCACACCGGTTGGAAAAACGGAAACTACGATGCCCTGCTGTTCGAAGCCGACCGCACGGCCGACCCGGCCGCCCGCCATGGACTGATGCAGCGAGCCGAGACCATACTCCTGAATGACGCGCCCATCATTCCGATTTACTACTTCACGAGCGTCCGCCTCATCCAACCCTCCGTGCACGGCTGGCATCCCACCCTGCTCGACCGGCATCCCTACAAATATATCTGGCTGGAAAACCCCAAGTGAAGGCAGCCTGCTTTTCTGTAAGCGGCAGTGCCCTCACCCGGCGAGGCCCGTGCGACCAAAAACGAAATCCCGCGGGGGTAAGAGGACCCGGCTCACATCGAATTCCATGACGTAATGTTACAGCGCGTTTTCATGCTTTGTCTGATGATTGCCCTCCAGCCCGGCTGCAAGAAAGACGCGGCGCCCGTCGGCCCGGCCCAGATTCTCCGCGTGAGCCAGCGCAACGAACCGGCCACCCTCGATCCGCATCTCGCGTCTCTCCCGGACGAATTCTTCATCATTCGCGCCCTCAGTGAAGGACTGCTCACGCCGGCCCCCGATGGCGGCGCGCCCGCACCGGCCGTCGCCGCGAGCTGGAGCGTTTCACCCGACGGACTTGTCTACACCTTTGTGCTGCGCGCGGATGCCCGCTGGTCCACCGGCGACTCCGTGACCGCCGGTGATTTTGTTTACTCGATTCGACGCGCGCTGTCGCCGGCCCTGGCCGCCCCGAAAGCGTCACTATTTTTCCCGATCATAAACGCCGAGGCTTTTTCCCTGGGCCGCGAAAAAGATTTTTCTGCCGTGGGAGCACGCGCCCTGGATGACCACCGGCTGGAGCTGACCCTGGCCCAACCCACCGCGGATTTCCCCGCGATGGTTGCCAGCGGGCCGTGGATTCCGGTTCATCCAGGCACCATCGAGAAAGCCGGTCGCATTGATCAGCGGGACACCGCGTGGACCCGCCCGGAAAACTTCACCGGCAACGGGCCTTTCACCCTCCGCTCGTGGCGGGCGAATCAGGAAATCGCCGTCGTGCGCAGCCAAACTTACCGCGACTCCCCCCGGGTGCCGCTGCAGGAAATTCATTTTGTTGTCTTCGACAATAGTGACACTGAAGAGCGGGCTTTCCGCGCCGGCCAGGTCGACGTGACGATGACCGTGCCTTTCACCAAACTGGCGCCGTACCGCGCGAATGAACCCACGTTGTTGCACCACGCTCCGCTGCACGAAACGCGTTATCTCTCGTTGAACACCACCCGGCCGCCACTCAACGACGTCCGCGTTCGCCGCGCCCTGGCGCTCGCGCTCGACCGCACCGCGATCACCGAAAAAATTCTGCGGGGAGGACAGCGGCCGGCCTTTTCCTTCCTACCACCCGGGCTGGGCGGTTACACGCCGCGGGATCTGATCACGGAAAACGCGGCCACCGCCCGCCAGCTTTTAAGCGACGCCGGTTATCCCGGCGGCCGGGGGTTTCCGCGGCTGGAGCTGACGAGTTGGGCCACCACGCCGGCGGTCCTCGAAGCCATCCAACAAATGTGGCGGCAGGAACTGGGCCTTGAAATCGCGCTCGTGCAACGCGAAGCGCGCACCCACCTCGCGGCCC